>JAJTCI010000007.1 GCA_021323155.1 Chitinophagaceae bacterium
CGGTTTGTGAAAGACTATAAGAACGACAAGGAATACGCGGATGTGAACGTTGACATTTCGGTCAAGCTCAAAAAAGAGAACCGGGCGTTCAAGGTGGAGAAGTACGAACACAGCTACCCGCATTGCTGGAGGACGGATAAGCCGATACTGTATTACCCCCTCGATGCATGGTTCATCAAAACAACCGCGCTGAAAGACCGGATGGTGGAACTGAACAAGACCATTAACTGGAAACCGAAGTCGACCGGCGAAGGACGATTCGGCAACTGGCTGGAGAATATGGTGGACTGGAACCTGAGCCGTTCAAGGTATTGGGGTACGCCTTTACCTGTTTGGAGAACGGAAGACGGGGAAGAAGAAATTTGCATTGGATCTATCGAAGAATTGAACGACGGCATCCGTAAAGCGAGCGAATTGCTGGGTGGAGATGTAAATAAGAATTACCTGCACGAAGGAATTCTCGACCTGCACAAACCGTATGTGGACGAGATCGTGCTGGTATCACCGTCAGGTAAGCCCATGAAACGTGTACCGGACCTGATCGACGTTTGGTTCGACTCCGGCGCGATGCCCTACGCGCAATGGCATTTTCCATTTGAGAACAAAGAGGAATTCAAGAGCGCATTTCCCGCGGACTTTATCGCTGAAGGCGTTGACCAGACACGTGGCTGGTTCTATACACTGCACGCGCTCGCCGTACTGCTTTTCGATTCTGTGGCTTATAAGACCTGTGTTTCCAACGGACTGGTGCTGGACAAGAACGGCAACAAGATGAGCAAGCGCCTCGGTAACGTGGTGGACCCTTTTAAAACAATAGACACGTTTGGTGCGGATGCAACAAGATGGTACCTCATCACCAACGCCTCGCCCTGGGATAACCTGAAGTTTGATATCGATGGCATCAAAGAAGTGCAACGTAAGTTCTTCGGCACACTATATAATACCTACCAGTTCTTCGCTTTATACGCCAACGTAGATGGCTTTGCTTTTAAGGAAGCATATATACCGGTGGAAGAGCGTCCCGAGATTGATCGCTGGATATTGTCTTCGCTCAATACCGTCATCAAGACAGTAAAATCCGCGATGGACGATTATGAACCTACGATCGCGGGCAGGGCGATCGAGGAATTCCTGGACGAGCACCTGAGCAACTGGTATGTGCGTCTCTGTCGCAGGCGTTTCTGGAAAGGCGAATATGAACAGGATAAGATCTCCGCCTACCAGACACTTTATGAATGCCTGGAAACAATAACCATATTAATGGCGCCCATATCGCCTTTCTTCAGTGACGCGGTGTTCCAAAACCTTAACGCTGTTTCAAAGCGGTTCAACGTGGAATCGGTACACCATGCCGGGTTTCCACCTGTCGTCGAGTCGGCCATCGACAAAGACCTGGAAGAAAGAATGCAACTGGCGCAGGATGCTTCATCACTGGTGTTATCCATCCGCAAAAAAGTAAACATCAAAGTGCGCCAGCCTTTGCAAAAAGTTTTGATACCGGTGTTGGATCCACGGATGAAATCCCAACTGGCGAAAGTGGAAGACCTGGTGAAAGCGGAGGTGAATGTAAAGGAACTCCAATACATCACCGAGACCGAGGGCATCATCAGCAAAAAGATCAAACCGAATTTCAAATCATTGGGAAGTAAGCTGGGCGCGCAGATGAAAGAAGCCGCCGCGGCCATCGGCAAGTTCTCGCAACAACAGATCGCCGAGCTTGAGAAAAATGGTACGATCGGCCTCCAACTATCCACTATTCACTTTCAACTATCAACTGCGGACGTTGACATCGTTGCCGAGGACATCCCGGGTTGGAGTGTCGCCTCTAAAGGCAACCTGACAGTCGCGCTTGATATTACAATTAGCGATGATCTGAAGCAGGAAGGTGATGCACGTGAGTTTGTAAACCGTGTACAAAATATTAGGAAGGAAAGCGGTTTTGAGTTAACAGACCGTATATTCGTGCAGGTACAGGATGTACCGGGGTTGAAGGACTCCATAAACCATTATAAAAACTATATTTGCGCCGAAATTTTGGCAGATGGCCTTGATTGGACATCAGAATTGACAGGAAATACCATCGACATTGAAGTGAATGACGTTCTGCTGAAAGTGAGTGTAACAAAAACAGGGTAACTATGGCTACAAAAAAAGCCCCCAAAAAAGCAACCAAAGCGGCTGTAAAACGCTCTAAACCAGTAAAAAAAGCAAGTTCCGCTCAAAAAACAGCGAAGAAGCCAGCTGGCAAAAAAGTTGTACCTGCTAAGAAGGCTGCCAAGCCGATGGCGAAGAAGTCTATCCCGGCTAAAAAGGCACCTGCGAAGAAAGTGGCAAAACCGGTTGGCAAATCTGTCGGAGCAAAAAAGGTGGCGCCCGCAAAAGCGAAAGCACCTGCTAAGAAAATTGCGCCGGCCAAAAAAGTAACCGCGAAGCCAGTCAAAGCAGCGAAGCCTGCACCAAAACCAGTCAAACCGGTCAAGGAAGCCAAGAAAGTCGCACCGGTAAAGCCACCAAAGCCACCAAAGGCAGCGAAACCGGCTCCACCGCCCAAACCAGCGAGAGTGCCGAAAGCGAAACCCGCACCGCTCCCATTCCCGGATCCAAGGAGAGCACCGGAACTGAAACCAAGAGGGTTTATTCGTCCGACTAAAAAAGATGAGCCGGTGAAAGACGTAAAGATTCCCCGGACAACCGTAAAAACCAGTGTCCCTTATCAACCAGGATATACCCCTTTAGACCAGAGAAGAGATTTATACAGATCAAACGAACCAATAGTGAGATACAGCGATACAGAATTGAATGAGTTCAGGGAACTTATCAATAAGAAATTAGAAGCGGCAAAGAAAGAGTTAGCGTATTTGCAGGGACTCATCACCCGGAAAGACGAAATGGGTGGTGACGAGACCGACAACCGCTACATGACCATGGAAGATGGCAGCATGAGTATGGAACGCGAGCAACTGAGCCAGATGGCCAGCCGCCAGATCCAATACATCGATCACCTGGAAAAGGCGCTGATCCGTATTGAGAACAAGACCTACGGTATCTGCCGCGTAACCGGTAAGCTGATCGATAAAGCCCGTCTCCGCGCCGTACCACACGCGACATTAAGTCTTGAGGCCAAGCTCGGGCTGGTGAAGCCGGGTAACGAATAATGCTGTTCGAAAATAGCTTTAAGGCTGTCGAAAGGCGGCCTTTTTATTTTGTGGCCCACAACCCCTGCCCGAACGACGTAATGGGGCAGGTGCACCCTGCAACCTGGATCCTGCAACCTACCTGAACCTACCCTCATACTTGCCTCATACTTGCCTCATACTTCCCTCGATGTTACTCGACTTATCCACATGCTCAAAAACTTACATCTTCTTACATGAACTGGCATCTTCTTACACGAACGAACCAATACTTACATAAACTGGCATCTTGTTACATAAACTGGCATCTTCTTACATGAACTAACATCTTCTTGCATGTAATTCCCGTTTTTAGGAAAAGTTGGAGGGTGGCAGTCCCTGGCAGATCATTTCACTTCCTGCAGGTCGACCAGCTTCTTGTAGTACCCGGCCCTCGCCATGAGCTCATCATGCGTTCCCCGCTCCACGATCTCGCCCTGGTGCAGCACTACGATCTCGTCCGCGTGGCGGATAGTAGACAGTCTATGCGCGATGACAAGTGATGTCCGGTTCTTCATCAATTCATTGATGGCGTTCTGAACAAGCCGCTCGCTTTCTGTATCAAGGGCCGAAGTTGCCTCGTCGAGGATCAATATCGGCGCTTCTTTATATAAGGCACGGGCGATGGTCAATCGCTGGCGTTGGCCACCACTCAGTTTACTGCCGCGTTCACCAACGGTAGTATCATACCCCTGCTCCATTTGTTCGATGAAGCCGTGCGCATTGGCAACTCTTGCCGCACGGGCCACCGCGCCAGGGTCGGCCTTTTCGGCAGCGAACGCGATATTATGAGCGACCGAATCATGGAACAGGATGGCCTCCTGCGAAACGTACGCCATCAGTCCTCTCAGGTCCGCGATCTTCAGGTCTTTGATATTGATTCCGTCAATTAATATCTCGCCCTCCGGTACGTCGTAGAAACGGGGGACAAGGTCGGCCATCGTTGATTTGCCCGAACCGCTTTCACCTACCAGCGCGATGGTCTGTCCCTTTTTGATCTTCAAGTTGATATTGTTGAGTACGTTCTTCTCCTCGTAACGGAAACTCACATTGCGGAACTCGATGTGATCGTCAAACCCGGTTTTAGAAAACGCACCTGGTTTCTCTTCGATCGATTGCGGTGTATCGATGATACGTAACACCCTTTCTCCTGCTGCCAGGCCGCGCTGCAACAGCGTGATGGCATTGGCGATATTCTTGGCGGGGTTGATAATGGTGAAATACAACATCACGAAGCCGATGAACATCGAAGCGGTGAGGTTACTGTCTCCCGATAAGATGAGCGAGCCGCCATACACCACGATGATCATGATCACCAGTACGCCCAGCATTTCGGATAGCGGTGAAGCGAGTTCGCGCTGGTTTTGTATGTTCTTCAGTGTTCTGCTGAATCGTTCGTTCTCCTCCGCGAAACGCTGGTTCACTACTTTCTCGGCATTGAATGCTTTTATGATGCGGATACCTGTGATCGCTTCATCGGCCAGGTTCAGGATATTGCCCAGTACGCCCTGGCTGTACTTCGCTTTTCTTTTCAGGCTGGAGGATATAGAGGTAATGAGGAAGCCTGAGATGGGAAAGAAGACCAGCGTGAAAAGCGTGAGCTGGTAAGACATGATGAAGAGCGTCGCGAAAGTCACGATGATCATCAGTGGATCACGAAATATGGTTTGCACCGAACTTACCACGGAGCTTTCGATCTCCAGTACGTCGCCACCTAGCGTTGAAAGCAGGTTGCCCTTTTTTTCGTTCTGGAAGAAACGAAGCGATTGGTGGCTGAACTGGTGGAACAACTGTTGCCTGATCTTTCTCACCAGGCGTACACGCATACGGGTGAGTACGCGCTGGCTGAGGTAGCCGAAGAGGTTTTTCAGCGCGGTACAGACGAACACGAAGACGCAGATGTAGATCAGCACTTTGAACTTGCCGTCCGTGGCGATCAGTCGATTCAGGTGGTAGTAAAACGCTTCTTTGAAATACGCCACCGACCAGTTGAATGGCGGAAGTTCCTTAACCACGTTCGCGTCGGTGGTGTTGAAGAGCACATCCATCAGCGGGATCAGCATGGTGTAGTTCAGGATACCCAGTACAATGAACAGGAAAACATATACCGCATACTCCGGGACATAATGATAGTACGGCTTTGAAAAGCGAAGGAGTCGAAGGAAAGTTTTCATCCGGTGAAACTGAGTAGTTGATTAGCTTTGCAAATTACAGTAAAATGTGGCGAAATGGCCGGTTGGCCTTTCTCCCGGCGGATGTGGTATATTTAAACTCAACGACAATTTATGCAGGAAGGAAAACGCCAGAAGCAGGTAGCAGCGGTGCTGCAGGAAGAACTGAACGATATTTTCCGTCGCCTTGGGCTGAACATGATGGATGGCGGTATGGTCTCTATATCCGCGGTGAAAGTAACGCCGGACCTGCTGGAAGCAAGGATATACATCAGCCTCTTCCAGGTAAAAGATAATGATGCCACCATGGCAACGATTGAGGACCGCAGCTGGGAGATCAAGAAGCATCTTACCGATAAAGTGAAACACCAGTTGCGCCGCATGCCCATCCTTCATTTTTATAAAGACGACACCCTTGACCAGGTGTTCAAGATGGAGGAGTTATTCAAAAAGATACACAACGAATCCAATGACGCGAACAGCGATAAACCGGCGGAGTAACCGGTACCGCCTTCACAACTTAAACAATCTATCTTGAATCTTCTTTTTGCCTGGCGCTATTTCAAATCGAAGAAGTCTACCAACGCGATCAATATTATCGCGTGGATCAGCGTGGTGGCTATCGCGGTAGGCACCGCCGCGCTCATTATCGTGTTGAGCGTATTCAATGGATTCGAAGGCCTGGTAAAGAGCCTTTACGGCGATTTTTATTCTGATATCAAGCTCACCGCCGCACAAGGAAAGATCTGCCGGCTTACAAAGGAGCAGATCGAACAGATCCGTAAAGTCGAGGGGGTGGCAGGTATCAGCCTGATCGCCGAGGAGAAAGCTTTACTCAAGAACCAGGACGCGCAAAGTATCATCTTCCTGAAGGGGGTGGACGACCAGTACCCGACAGTGAACAAAGTGAACACACACATCGTTGCGGGCCGGGGGAAATATTATACGGGTACGCTGGACGAACCTTCCGTGGTGATAGGTGCTGGAATTGAAAGCGCGGTGAGTGTCGATCCTTCCACCAATGCATACCCGCTCACCGTATACCTGCCCAATCGCAAGGCCACCAATCTTCGTACAGAGGATGCTTTATTCTCCGATAACATTAACGTGAGTGGCACTTTCACCGTTCAGCAGGAATTCGATAACAAGTACGCGTTTACCAACCTGGCGTTCATGAAGTATATGCTGGATATGCAGCCGGATGAGTATACAGGCGCGGAGATCGGCACTACAGGACCTGGCGTGATCGACGATGTAAAGGACCGCCTGCAGGCCTTGCTCGGGAACGCCTACAAAGTGGAAACACTCTACGAACAGAACCAGAGCCTGTACACCGTAATGCAGATGGAAAAATGGGTGATCTATGGCATCCTGTGCCTGATACTGGTGGTCGCGGCCTTTAATATGATCGGTGCGCTCACGATGCTGGTACTGGAAAAGCAGAAAGACATCGCCGTACTTAAAGCGATGGGTGCCGACCGGGAGTATATTCAAAGTATTTTCCTGAGTGAAGGATTCGTACTTGCCTGCGTAGGTGGTATATCGGGGATATTGATCGCCGCGGCCATCTGTTACATCCAGATGGAATACAAAGTGATCAAACTAACCGGTGGTACTTTCATTATCGACTATTACCCGGTTAAAATGATACCAAGTGATTTCGTCCTGGTTGCGGCTACAGTGTTCTTTGTTTCGATGCTCGCTGCATGGGTACCCTCCCGCAAGGCTGCGGGACAGGACATATCGCTTAAATCCTAGGATTTGTAATCACCCATTGTTTCAGGCAACTGTGCAAGCGCTTTTTGCAACTGCTCATCATTCGGTGCGATGCCATGCCACTCGTGGCTTCCCATCATGAAATCTACGCCATTGCCCATATGGGTGGTCATTAAGATACAGATGGGTTGACGTTTGCCCGTCAGCGATTTCGCCTGTTGAAGTGTGTTGACCACCTCTTGCATATCATTCCCATTCATCTCGATCACCTGCCATCCGAACGCCGTGAATTTATCCTTGAGGTTGCCGAGGCTCATGACCTTTTCAGTGGACCCGTCGATCTGCTGGCCATTGTAATCGATGGTGGCGATAAGGTTGTCTACTTTATGATGCGCGGCGAACATGATCGACTCCCAGCATTGCCCTTCCTGCAGTTCTCCATCGCCATGTAATGAAAAGACGAGATGACTATCGCCGTTCAGACGTTTTGTTAAAGCCGCGCCAATTGCAACGCTCATGCCCTGCCCAAGAGAACCGCTTGCGATCCGTACACCCGGTAGGTGTTCATGGGTGGTTGGATGGCCCTGTAAGCGGGAGTTGATCTTCCGGAATGTGGCCAGTTCAGCCACATCAAAATAACCGGCCCTGGCAAGGGTAGCATAAAACACCGGCGATATATGGCCGTTGGAGAGGAAGAAAATATCTTCATTTTCCCCGTTCATATTGAACCGGGGGTTATGATCCATAACGGAAAAGTATAGGGCGGCGAAGTAATCGGCACAGCCCAATGAACCTCCCGGGTGGCCGCTCTGTACGGCATGAACCATCCGTACAATGTCCCTTCTCAATTGACTAGCAGTATTCTTAAGAGCGGTAATATCGGCCATGGGAATATGGTTATGGCGGCAAAACTAAGTTTAAAATGTTTTAATCCGGGGCATCATATTTCATAAAAAACTAATCTGGCCCAAGGGGCAGTAGTTTAGGCGAACTTCCTTACTTTTACGGGATGTTACAAGGGTGGGTAAGACCATTTTACATATCTACCAGGAGCCTGAATGCTTTACCTTTGAACGCCCCCTGCCCGAAAACTGTAAAGCTATTTATCAAATAAAGATTTCATGGAACAAATTGTCATAGGCGGAATTATCGCTTTTTTGGTCACTTTTTACGCCATCCCGGTCATAATCAAGGTGGCTGACCTGAAAAAGCTGTATGATGTGCCCGATGAAAGGAAGATCCATAAGAAACCGATCCCCTCGCTGGGCGGGTTTGGGATTTTCGTCGGGTTCGCTGTTGCACTGTTACTGATGCTGGATTTTAAGCTCCTTCCTGAGTTACAATATTATTTCGCCGCTTTCCTGATCATATTTTTCCTGGGTATCAAGGACGATATCATCGTATTATCCGCACAGAAGAAATTTATCGGCCAGTTACTGGTGGCGGCCATCCTGATGTTCAAAGCCAAGCTGTTGATCACCAACATGCACGGCTTCCTGGGTATTGAGGCCATCAAACCCACGGTCCAGTATTTCCTTACGCTGTTCACGATTATCGTCATCATTAACGCCTATAACCTGATCGATGGCGTAGACGGTCTCGCGGGATCACTTGGACTGATAACATCCGCGGTATTCGGGACGTTTTTCCTGTTGAATAATGAATATGCTTATGCAGCGCTGGGTTTTGCTCTGGCTGGAAGCATTCTTTCGTTCCTTATTTATAATTTCTACCCTGCCAAGATATTTATGGGCGATACGGGATCGATGCTCATCGGGCTGGTCAACACCATCCTGGTGATACGATTCATCGAGATGGCGCCCAGCGGTTCAAACCTGCCACTGGTAGCGACGCCTGCCCTTGGTTTTGGTATCCTGGTACTTCCCCTGATGGATACGTTGCGCGTGTTTGGCATCCGGATATTCCATGGCAGATCGCCATTCAGTCCGGACAGGAACCATCTGCACCATATCTTACTTGACCGCGGCCTGAACCACCGTTCCGTTACCTTAATTCTTGCCGCAACCGCCATACTGTTCATCGCGATCTCATACGTGGCCCAGCCAATCGGGACAACTTATATCATTCTTGGCCTTGCAGGGTTATTCTTCGCCGGGGTGCTTGCGTTGTACCTTACGCGTCCACGCATGCATCTTCACGTGGTAAAGAGTGACGAGGAATCCATGAGTAACGCGAAGGTGCGACTGGTGTCGATTTACACCGATCCCGCTCCCGTAGCAGTCGATGAAGAATGATATCACACAACGAATTGAAAAGCACCCTCGCGGTGCTTTTTTGTTGGATGCATTTATACTCCTGATTCCTTAGTTTTGCGTTAACAATCTATGCTTATGGCGGAGGAACTGGAATCTATTATTTCTGATGCGGAGTCTCATATGCAAAAGGCGATCGGGCACCTGGAAACCGAGCTTACCAAGGTGAGGGCCGGTAAAGCCAACCCATCTATGCTTGATGGGATCAACATCGACTATTATGGTTCTCCCACACCCATCAACCAGGTAGCCAACGTTACCGTGCTGGACGCACGCACCATCAGCATCCAACCCTGGGAGAAGAATATGCTGGCTCCTATTGAAAAAGGCATCATGCAGGCGAATATTGGCATTACCCCTCAAAATGACGGCGTACAGATCCGCTTGTTCATGCCACCGCTAACCGAGGAAAGAAGAAGGGAATTGGTAAAGAAAGCAAGTGGAGAGGGCGAACATTCAAAGGTCGCGATCCGCAACATACGAAGAGACTCACTGGAACATGTAAAAAAACTTCAGAAGAACGGCCTGAGCGAGGACATCGCGAAGGATGGTGAAAAGCGTATCCAGGACATCACGGACCGGTTCATCGTGCTTGTAGACAAGCACCTGGCCGCAAAGGAGAAAGAGATCATGGCCGTTTAATTCCGGTTGGCCAGGTACACACCCCCCAGTATTATCCCGAGGCAGCCCACCTGCCAGAATGTTATCACTTCATGGTCGATCACGCCCCAGAATATCGCTACGAAAGGAATACCGTAGGTAACGGTGGATGCGAATAGCGCGCCCGCGCGTTTCAACAGCATATAGAACAGGATAGACGCTACCGCGGTCCCCATCATACCCAGGACTGCACTGGCCCCGGTGGCTCTTATCACCAACTCGTTATCCAGGTCAAGGTCAAAATACCCGGTAAAGTAGAGGATAAGTGATGATGGTATGATGAGAAAGACAAAAGCCAGGGAAGCGATGTTGATGGAATTGACTGTCTTCATGTGCGTGCCGATCATATTTACATTCACACCATAGAAAATAGTGGCCAGCAATACGAGTAATGAATAAGAGAAATCTTTAAATGAAATACCCTTGTTGGCGGCGAAAGGGAGCAGGGCCAGTCCAATAAATCCTACAACGATACCCAGCCATTTGTTGGGCGCCGCTTTAAGCTTAAAGAATAATACACCGATGATGATAGTGAACAAAGGTGTGAGGGCATTGAGAATACCAGCCAGCGAGCTGTCAATCTTGGTTTGCGCCACGCAAAAAAGATAGGCTGGAAAGAAACTCCCAAGGAAACCGGACAGGATGACCAGCCAGAATTTATCACGGGGTATCTGGCGGATCGCCCGGAATGCAAAAGGCAACAATACCAGTCCTGCGCTAAACAGTCGTAAAGAAGCCACGTGGTATGGGTCAAGTTCATGAATGCCCACCTTCATCAACATAAAGGAGCTGCCCCAGATGATACATAGTATAATGAAGAGCCCCCAGTTGATCAGCCTGTTTCGCATAGAGTGGCAAATATTAATAAGTATCCGCATTTGTAAAATACTACTTTGTGTATCAGGGCTATTTAAGGGCCGCGGGGGTGGATAAATTAACTTCCGCTATAAGCCGATTCAGGCTTTATTTGCATCATAAGTCAAGCACCGTGAACACAGCTACCTACCAGATCAAATTACCCCAGTTTGAAGGCCCTTTCGACCTGCTCCTGTTCTTTATTGAGCGCGACGAACTGGACATCTATAACATACCGATCACCCGCATCATACAGGATTTCCTTGGCTTCATACATAGCCAGGAAGAGCATAATATCGACCTGAGCAGCGAGTTCATCCTGTTCGTCTCCACGCTGATGCGTATAAAGGCCAAAATGCTGCTGCCCAGGAAGGAAATTGATGCGCAGGGCAACGAGATCGACCCGCGCCAGGAGCTCATCGATAAGATCCTCGAGTATAAGCGCTTCAAAGAAGCCGCCGCGCAGATGGCAGAAATGGAAGCGGTACGTATGCTGATGGTGAAGCGCGGTAACCTGCAAAAGGAGCTGGCCAATATCGGTGAAGATGCTTCTGAAGGAACCGAGATACAGACCGTGACGATGTTCCGGTTGATGAAAGCCTTCGAAAAGGTGATGCAACGTGTTTACGAGCGTAACAACAAGCCCGTGCACACCGTTGTCAAGTATAACTATACGATGGAAGAAAGCAGGGAGAACATGCTTTCAATGGTAGAGTCGGGGCGTACTGTTGCGTTTGAAAAGATCTTTGAACAATGTGACAACAGGATACACGCCATCTTCCTTTTCCTGTCACTGCTGGAATTGGTTCAGCAGAAATACATGTCATTGTTAGTTGGCGAAGGCCGTAATAACTTCATCGTGGAATGGAATAACAACCGGGAAGAAGACATCGCCGCCCCTGAACTGCCCGTGGAGAACGATTAAGCCAATGTAGCACGTGCGGCAGAAGTGGCCGCCGTTGCATTTTTGATCTTCGCAAGTAATTCCTGCGGAATGAATGGCTTCAGCGCGCAATCGACAAATCCCATTTTGATCAGCCCCTGCAGCATCTCATTGTCAAGCAATGCCGCGGTAAACGCGATGGCGGGTATCTCCGGGTACATTTTACGGATCTCACGAATGGCGGTATAACCGTCAACTTCCGGCATTTCGAGGTCCAGGAGGATTATATCAAAATTGCCGTCTTCTTTCAATGCCTCTATCGCCTGCGCGCCATTTTCGGCAGTCACCACATCTGCTTTCCAGTCTTCCAGCATTTTCTTCGCGATCATCATATTGATGATATTGTCCTCGGCAATCAAAACGCGGTATCCCCTCAGGTCGTTGTTGTCGTTGGCAAGCGTAGTAGCATTCGTCGATGCTTTGGAGAGTTTAAATTCTATAGTAAAAGAAAACTCGCTGCCTTCGTTTTTGAGGCTGTTCACTTCCAGGGAACTGTTCATCAGTTGCAGCAGGCGCTGGCTGATGGTTAAACCAAGGCCTGTGCCACCAAATCTCCTGGAACTGTGATTGCTGGCCTGCCAGAAACTCTCGAAGATGCGCTGCTGGTCTACCGGCGCGATCCCGATGCCGGTGTCTTTGATGCGGAACTGCACTATGACCCTTTCATCTGTTTTATCCAACGCGGCAGCCTTCAGTTCAACATATCCTTTTTCAGTGAACTTAAGCGCGTTCGCGAGTATGTTGTTTAGGATCTGTACCAGTCTTAGGTCGTCGTGGTGCACGGTTGCATGAAGCGCTTCCTCCACGTTCACTTTCAGCTGGATTCCTTTTTCTTCAAAATGATTATAGAAAGGAAGTGTTGATTTCTCAAGCAGTGTCTTCAGGTTAAAGTCTACCGGGTGAAGGTTTAGTTTGCCCGCTTCAATCTTATTAAAGTCAAGGATGTCGTTTACCAGGCGCAGCATATGGTCGGAACAATACTTCAGGATGTTCAGGTATTCTTCCTGGTGGGGCAACGAGGCTTCTTTCTCCAGCAGGTTCGAAACACCGATAATACCGTTCAAAGGCGTTCTTAATTCATGGCCCATGTTGGAAAGGAATCTTGAACGGGCCTGCGCGGCTTCCTCTGTTTTTTGCTTCTGGAGAATGATCGTCTGCACATACTTCCGCTCCATGAAAAGGCCCAGGATGGCGAAGGAGGCGGAGATCAGGATCACGCTTAAGCTATTGTTCAGGAACATGCGCGCATAGATATCTTCTGTGATATTCTGCCAGCCGCTCATTTCCGGTGCATAGAAGATGCAGGCGCAAAAGCAGGCGATGGTCACTGCCAGGTAGGCCGATAACTCTTCCAGGTAGCGTTCATGATTGTCAATGAGGTATGGCAGTACCGTGAGCAGGGGTATGAAAAACAGGTAGCCGCCCGATTTCAATCCTTCCGCAAAAGCGATAACCGTGAGGATGCTGTTGATCGAAACAACTGAAAAGACCTTTGCCGCGGTAAACCAGCCTTTGAAATTCAGCATTAAGATAATTAGAAAACAAGCCAGCAGGCTACCCACCAGCAATGCCGACAAGGTGTTGCCATAGATGATATTGGTAACAATAGAAATGACCGAGAACAGCATGGCTATATAGCCAAAGCGTGCCGTTCGCTTTATAGTTTCTTTTATGTCGTGAACGGAGGTTACCGAATTGGGAGTTTCAGCGGTCATGTTGAAATTGTCTCTCTGTCGTTTTTTGTTTAACCCAGTATACTTACCGATACCTGCGTTTTTAGTAATGCTCGTACTGTTTCAGCGATCGCCTGGGCATCATATTCACATTCCCGGTGTAGTTCTTTTGGTGAGCCGTGTTCCACGATCCTGTCAGGAATACCCAGCATCTTTACTTCCGCCTTGTACCCGTGGAGGTTCATGAATTCCAGTATAGCAGATCCAAAACCACCCGTGGTGGTCCCGTCTTCAATCGTTACTACTTTATCGTATTTAGTAAACACCTCGTGAAGCAGTGCCTCATCCAGTGGTTTTGCAAAACGCATGTCGTAATGTGCAGGATCCAGGCCCTGGGTGCGGAGTTCGCGGATAGCCGCCTGTGCAAAATTTCCCGGGTGACCAAGGCTGAGTATCGCCACGTCCCGGCCATCCTTCAGCTTTCTACCTTTGCCGATCTCTATCTCTTCGAAGGGTGTTCTCCATTCAGCCATTACACCTTCTCCCCTTGGATAGCGGATAACGAAGGGGTATTGGGTAGATTCCAGTTGCGCCGTATACATCAGGTTTCTCAGTTCCTTTTCATTCATCGGTGCACTGATGATCATATCGGGGATACAACGGAAATAGGCGATATCGTAAGCACCATGGTGGGTGGGACCGTCTTCGCCAACCAGGCCGGCACGGTCAAGACATAACACCACGGGAAGTTTCTGTATCGCTACATCGTGTACTACCTGGTCGTATGCCCGTTGCATAAACGAGGAGTATATGTTGCAGAAAACTTTCATTCCCTGGGTTGCAAGACCTGCACTGAGGGTAACGGCATGTTGCTCGCAGATGCCAACGTCGAATGCACGGTGCGGCATCTTTTCCATCATGTATTTCAAGGAAGAGCCGCTCGGCATCGCCGGTGTAATGCCCATTACTTTCTCATTCAATTCGGCCAGTTCAATCATGGTGTGGCCGAAGACATCCTGGTATTTAGGAGGCTGAGGTGCTTCGAACTTCTTTTTATAGATCTCACCGGTTACTTTATCGAACAGGCCTGGCGCGTGCCACTTGGTCTGGTCTTTTTCCGCCAGTGAATATCCCTTGCCTTTCACCGTGATAATATGCAGGATCTTTGGACCGGGTATCTTTTTCAGGTCGGCGAGTGTATCTACCAGCTTGGTGATGTTGTGACCGTCTATCGGCCCAAAATACCTGATCTTAAGTGCTTCGAAAAGGTTGGCGCTGCTGCTCACCATCGTCTTCATGCTCTCTGCCACCTTGTGCGCCATGGTGCGGGTCAGGCGTTTGCCTGGCAACTTGCCAAGTGCCTTCCATACATCGTCTTTGAATTTGTTGTATGTAGGCGACAGCGCGATGTCTGTCAGGTATTCTTTCAAAGCACCAACGTTCGGGTCAATACTCATGCAGTTATCGTTCAATACGATCAGCATGTCAGTATCGGCAACGCCCGCGTGGTTCATCGCTTCGAAAGCAAGGCCGGCGGTCATAGCGCCATCACCGATCACGGCAACGCATTTCCGGTCTTCGCCTTTGTATTTGGCCGCCATCGCCATCCCAAGTGCAGCGGATATGGACGTAGAAGAGTGCCCAACACCGAATGTGTCATATTCACTTTCGCTACGTTTAGGAAAGCCACTGAGGCCTTTGTACTTCCTGTTGGTGATGAAGTTGTCGCGACGCCCGGTGAGTATCTTATGACCGTAAGCCTGGTGACCTACATCCCATACCACCTGGTCGTATGGCGTGTTGTACATATAATGCAAGGCAACCGAGAGTTCAACCACGCCCAGGCTGGCACCAAAGTGCCCGCCATGAACACTCACCACATCGATGATGTATTGACGTAATTCCTCGCAAACCTGGTGTAATTGTTCTTTGCTGAGTTGCTTAAGATCGGCCGGGCTATCGATATGCCTCAAAAGCTGGCCGGGCGTGATCTCCATGCGTTTCCTGAATTTTTGTAAAAGTAATGTTTTCAGGGGTTTCAGGGTTCGGGGGAGGCGTTTTTGTGTTGAATTCACAAAGCATTATCAAAGCGGCAATTGTGCCGGTAATTGATGCTGCAACAAGGCGTTGCGGCTTGCCCAATGGTTGGCCCCGGCAACGTACCTGAAAATACAGCCCGGTGAATTCTTCTATATCTTCAACTAATGGAAATCACGATCAATACGCCCGCCATCCTTTTCCCGGCCATCAGCCTGATCATGCTGGCCTACACCAACCGGTTCCTTGCCTTAAGCAACCGCATCCGTAACCTGCACGAACGATACGAAAAAGGGGAAAAGAAGGAGATACTTCACGGGCAGATCAAGAACCTCCGGTACCGCCTTAACATCATCAAGAATATGCAGGCACTCGGTGTGCTGAGTTTCATCAGCTGTATCTTCTGCATGTATTTTATCTACGTGGAATGGATGGAATTCGCCCACGCGGTATTCGCATTCAGTCTTTTTACATTTTCCCTTTCGCTCCTGTTGTCCCTCGTAGAAATCCAGAAAAGCACCAAGGCGCTTGAGTTGGAACTGAGCGATATGGAGGGGCTGGAAGACCCTTCGCTGGTAGATTACATCCGGAAGAAATTCTAGCGTGTAAAGCCAGTTGGTTAATTAAGTGTTGGCAGGGCAGCGGTCGCTTTACGTTCACCAATTTGCTGCCGCCACATGGCATAGTACAATCCTTTTTCATTGATCAGGTCCAGGTGTGTGCCTGTTTCCACTACCTGTCCTTTCTCCAGTACATAAATCCTGTCGGCGTGCATAATGGTACTCAACCGGTGCGCGATCAAAACGGTGATCTGCTCCTTTTCATCCGAAATCTTCCGGATGGTATTCGTGATCTCTTCTTCGGTGATGCTGTCAAGAGAGGAGGTGGCTTCATCGAAGATCAGCATATGCGGCTGGCGCAGTAAAGCCCGGGCAATGCTCAGCCTTTGTTTTTCTCCCCCACTCAGTTTAAGACCGCCTTCGCCGATCATGGTATCGAGTCCTTTTTCCGCTCGTGTCAACAGGCTGTGGCAACTGGCTTTATACATCACGTCGTGAAGCGCCTCGTCGGTGGCGGAAGGATTTACGAAACTGAGGTTCTCCCTTATGGTACCTGCAAACAGTTGTGTATCCTGCGTAACAAAACCGATCTGGTTACGCAATTCATCAAAGTCCATTGATCCGCTGTCAACACCGTTATAACGGATGTGACCTTCCTGCGGGCGATACAAGCCCACCAGGAGCTTTACCAAAGTGCTTTTGCCCGCGCCTGAGGGGCCGACAAATGCTATCGTTTCACCTTTCTTTACATCGAACGAGATATTATCGAGCGCTTTGTATTGTGCAGTATGGTGCTTGAAAGAGATGTTTTGAAATTCCAGTTCTTCGATCATGCCTACTTTGGCGGGATTGGCGGGCTTTACCTCCACCTTTTTCTCCATTACATTATGGAAGTTATTAATTGAAGCTTCCGCCTCCCTGTAGCTGAGTATGATATTGCCGATCTCCTGCATCGGGCCGAAAATGAAAAACCCGTAGAACTGCAGCGTGATGAATTCACCTGGTGTCAGGTGTTCGCGGAAGATGAGGAGTAATAAAGTAAAGCTGATCACCTGGCGGAGGAAGTTCACCAGGGTGCCCTGTACGAAGCTGATGGCGCGGATGCTTTTTACTTTCCGCAATTCCAACCCGAGGATCTTATAGGTGTTGTTGTTCAATCTTTTTACTTCCTGCTCCGTGAGGCCAAGGCTTTTCACCAGTTCGATATTGCGGAGCGATTCGGTGGTTGTGCCTGCGAGCGCAGTGGTTTCTTTCACGATATTTTTCTGGATGGCTTTTACCTTCCGGCTGAGCCTGTTGGTGACCAGGGCCAGGATGATGATACCACCCACGTACACGGGCATGATGCTGCCGTGCTTGCTGGTAGCGTATATCGAAACAAACACCACACTTACAATGATGGCGAAGACCACGTTGATGAACAGGCTGATGAATTTCTCCGTATCAGCCCTTACTTTGGTGAGAATAGACAAGGTCTCACCGCTGCGCTGGTCTTCAAATTCCTGGTAAGGCAGCCTCATTGAATGCCGGAGACCATCGGTAAAGATCTTAGCACCGAACTTCTGGATGATCACATTCACGAAGTAGTCCTGGAAGGCTTTCGCTATGCGACTCACCATGGCGGTGCCCACCAGTAATCCAAGCAATCCCAGTACTCCCCAGGTGAACTGTGATTCTGTCCTGGGCGTTCCGTCGTTAAATGTGCCCGGATGATTTGCAAAATTATCAATGACCTTTCCGATCAGGTAGGGATCGAAAAGTGAGAAGACCTGGTTGATGGTGGCAAGAAACATCGCGAGGGCAATGGTCCAGCGGTAAGGTTTAAGGTATCGCAGCAGCAATTTCATCTGTTAGTTTTTATCCCGTTCCCTTGAAAAATTGATTAGGAAGGTAAATGAATTGTGATTACCGGCAATTATTGTGCAACCGGTTGCGGACTGCCAACATGGCTTAATTCTCAACATACGAGCCGGATGACTTATCGGCCTGGCTCTCCTGAGTAAACAAACGCGGCAGGCTGATAAACCCGTTGATGACATTATTCGTTATCGCATGTGCCAGCAGGTCATCCGCTATGTAAACAATCGGTGTCTGCATTCCGACCAGTTTCGCGGCGGCCTCACGCCTGAGCGCATAGGCACTTGTATACATGTGGTAGCCCGCTTTTTTCAGGTGAGCTGAATACCCGGTGGCATGCAGGTTGCCGATCATTTCATCGCTCCACTTTAGTCCGCCCATCTTTCGCTGGATGCGATACACCTGTTGCTTGATCCTGGTGCCGATATTCGAGGATATGTTCTTATGGTAGTCGAAATATACCAGGTCCCAGTCAGGAGGAAGCTGGCGCATCACGGTGTTAAATAAAGCGATACCTGGGGCTGCTTTCACATCATCTTCCAGGATGAGGACCTTCTCAAAGCCTTTCTGCAGGATGTCTTCGTATACCAGGCGGTGGCTCCAGCTGCAGCCGATCTGTCCGCCGGTCATGGCTTTGTTGTAACGATGGGTGTTTTGGGCGCCCTCCTCGTTATAGATCTCTTTTTCTTTCAGTTCATCAATAGAAAAATCATTCTTATCAGCCCCATAGAAAAATGAGAAGTTGAGGCCCTGCAAATGCTGGGTGATCTTCTCCTGCCTTTCAACAGCTCTCCGAAGCGTGATCACATACACGTGATCAAAATAGTCGTTGAGTGCAACAAAGGGATTTTCTGTCATCAGTAAAGGTATTCTCCAGGCTGTAATGAGCCCGCAGCATTAATGGTCGTTCCTGCTGTAAAAATAGAATTGTTTGCGTTAGTGCTTAAATTGCACCCATGTCCAATCCGAACCTCCATACCGGCAAAGAGATATTAAGTGCAGCGGACAAGGAGTTCGAGAATACGATCCGTCCGAAGGAGATTGAAGAATTTGCCGGGCAGAGCCAGATCATTGAGAACCTGGTGATCTTTATCAAGGCGGCCAAAATGCGTGGAGAGGCGTTGGACCACGTGTTGTTCCATGGCCCGCCCGGTCTTGGCAAGACCACCCTCAGCAGGATCGTAGCCAATGAACTTGGGGTTAATATCCGCGAGACATCCGGTCCGGTGATCGAAAAGCCAGGTGACCTGGCTGGGCTGCTCACCAACCTACAGCCCAATGATGTGCTTTTCATAGATGAAATTCACCGGTTGAGTACCGTGGTAGAGGAATACCTCTATGCGGCGATGGAAGATTTCCGGATCGATATCATGATCGATACCGGGCCTAATGCAAGAAGCATACAACTCAGCCTTAACCAGTTCACGCTGATCGGTGCTACTACGCGCAGTGGCTTATTGACTGCCCCTTTGCTTTCCCGTTTCGGTATTAAGTCCCGGCTGGAATACTATCATTCGGATATTCTCAAGAAGATCATAGAGCGCAGCTCGGCGATTCTCAATACATCTATCACCTCTGAAGCAGCCAACGAGATCTCCCGGAGAAGCCGCGGCACACCGAGGATCGCAAATGGCTTATTGAGAAGGGTACGCGATTTCGCACAGGTGTTGAACGATGGCCGGATCGACCTTGGCATCACGCAGCATGCTTTGAAGGCGTTGAATGTTGACGAACATGGATTGGATGAGATGGACAACAGGATACTTTCCTGCATCATTGAGAAATTCAAAGGTGGGCCGGTGGGCATCACCACGATCGCTACGGCGGTGGGCGAGGAGCCAGGTACTATTGAAGAAGTTTATGAACCTTTCCTGATCCAGGAAGGATTCCTACAGCGTACACCACGGGGAAGAGAGGTTACCGCGAAAGCGTATGATCATTTGGGAAGGAAACCACAAAGGGGAAATCAACCGGGATTGTTTTAAAAGAGTGGGGCACTTTTTAAAAAGTGCCCCACTCTCTATTAAGGCGCCACGAGCCTGAACCCGTTGCCGTGTATATTAACGATCTCGATATTTGAATCTTCTTTCAGGTACTTCCTCAGCTTGGCAATGTAAACGTCCATACTGCGGCCGTTAAAATATGTATCGCTGCCCCAGATCTTCTTTAAGGCCCGCTCTCTGGGCAGGAGGTCGTTCTTGTGCTCGGCCAGCATCTTCAACAGCTCGTTTTCTTTTGGTGAAAGTGTTTGTGTTCTTCCGTCAACGATCAACTGGCGCAGCTTCGGATTGAAATGATATTTCCCCATGTCGAATTCGATGTTCTCGCTCTCCTTGGTGAGTTCCTCGTTTCGTTTCAGGATGGCCTTGATCTTGAGCAACAACACTTCACTGTCGAAGGGTTTGGTTATGTAGTCATCCGCACCCAGCTTATAACCCTGGATAATGTCTTCCTTCATTGTTTTCGCGCTCAGGAAGAACAGGGGAATGTCAGGGTCAACGTCGCGTATCTCTTCGGCCAGCGTAAATCCGTCCATATTCGGCATCATCACGTCGAGCAGGCATATATCAAACTTCTCACGCTGGAAAGCAGCCAGTCCCAGTCGGCCGTCCCTTTCCAGGGTTACATCGTAATCATTGAGTTCTAAATAGTTCTTTAAGACCATTCCAAGATTCTGATCATCTTCACAAAGCAGGATCCTGTATTTCTTTTTTTCTTCCATGGTTCAGTTTTTTGAATAGAATAAAATTACGCGAATTTATAAAGCTATGAAATCCAACGTAAATTATGTTAAAACAGCTGTACAACATTTAAGCCAGTCTTTGTCACAGAGCGACCACCGGGAGCGCTCTTAACCTTTCGTTGTGCCGCTTGCCGGCAGGAATGTGATGGGTGGTGTGGTTGCGCTGTTTTCCGCCACGATCAAGTCATATCACCCCAGTCGAGGCGAACTTTCAGTTCCAATAATAACACGGAGCATAATCTATCATTAGATAAATACCTTTATCGCACAACAGAAACTATGTCTGAAAATTTTGCTGAGGCTGTTAAAGCCGGCTACGCTTTTAAAGGTGAGAAAGCAAAGATCGGTATCGCGATGCTCGCGGGTGCCGCCGTTCCCGGAGCGGATGTATTCCTGCCATTGAAGACCATGAACCGCCACGGGCTGATCGCCGGTGCTACGGGAACCGGAAAGACCAAGACCCTCCAGTTATTGAGTGAACTGCTTAGTGATAACAGCGTGCCTGTGTTGTTGATGGATATCAAAGGGGACCTGAGTGGCCTGGCTGCCGCGGGCGCATCCAATGAAAAGATCATTGAGCGGGCGAAAACGCTGGGGATTGAATATCGCCCTGCTGCCTATCCCGTTGAATTGCTCACGTTGAACCAGGGAGCCGGTGTGCAATTGAAGGCCACGGTAACCGAGTTC
>JAJTCI010000169.1 GCA_021323155.1 Chitinophagaceae bacterium
TGCTTTTTAGGGAAGAGTGTTTCCTTATTGTTGGACTAGCGATGACAGTCCATAACAAACTGGGAAAGGGATTTAAGGAAGTTGTATATAAGGATGCCTTAGAGATAGAGTTCAGGAGGAATAACATCCCTTACATCAGGGAAGTAAGGTTTAATATAGTCTACGGTGAAACGATTCTTCGACACAAGTTCTCCGCTGATTTTCTAGTCTATGATTCTATTATCATTGAAGCAAAAGCAACCTCATCAACCCCGGTTGATGCATTTATACAAACATTGAACTACCTGAAAGCTTCAACGGTGGAACTTGGTATTATCCTGAACTTTGGAATGGATCGATTAGATTTTAAACGAGTGATCTGTACTTATTAATCCTCATTCGCGTTATTCGCATCCCCTCATTCGCGTCAATTCGTGTTCCCACATTCGCGTCGATTGGCGTCCCTCAATTCGCGTTCATTTGCGACTTCCCCCGCCCCTTCTGCCGCTTCTGCATCTCCTTCCTCAGCATCTCCCTGAAATTCTTTTCCAGCGCGAAGACCTTGTTCACCCGTGTATCGTCTTTCAGCACGTCCTTGAATTTAGGCTTATACTTCTTTTTAATATTCACCACAGCTTCTTCAAATGCGATCTCGTCGCTTTTATTAGCCTCGCGGACCTTTTTTATCTCGCCGAAATACTCGTTGTAGACCGGCCAGAATTTCTGCGCCTCGTCGGAAGTCAGGCTGAGCTCCTTGGTGATATACGCCACCTTGATCGCTTCTACCTTGGGAGGTTGGGCCGAAGCGATAAAACTCGTACCCATCAGGACAAATAAAAATGGTAAAACTTTTTTCATGACTCTTCTAAATTTAGCTGCCTTTAATATCATCGCCTGTTACAGCAGTTTCTTCCAAATATTCTTCAATCTCTTCGTCGGTCGTAGTTTCCAGTGATTGCATCATGTCCACTTCCTCGATGGTATTCATCGCGTAGCCCGGGGCAGGTGTCTGCTCAAGGTAAGCGCCGATATCATCAACATTTGTTTCAGACAACTCTTCCGCCACATCCATCTTCATAGCTGAATCATAGCTGATGAGCATTCCATCGTCACCGGCATTCTTATTCGTAAAAATAAACGCACCAATAACGAGTATACCCGCCGTACATGCCGCCACCGCGTACTGCATCACGCGCCTGGCCTTTCCAAAACTGAAGACCCGGGCCGATGGCTTATCCAGCTTTAACGGTATCGTCAATTCCAGGCTTTCAAAATAACCTTCGGGCACTTTGTAAACAGGTTCCCGGCTGATATTATTTAACAAAGGGGCCAGCATTTCCAGTTCCTGGGCCACGGTCTGCTCCTGGCCGATGCGTTGCATTAAACCGGCCGCAAACCCGTCGAAATACCCTGAGGGCACTGCAAAAGGAACGGCTTTGGATCCAAAATCCACGTTTTCCGCATGGATCCTGGCCAGGATCAAAGAAGGAAAGGCCTCAAAATAACCCTGTGGCAGCGGGAAGACATTATCCCTGCTGGTACCGGCTATTAATGGGCTCAGTTCCTTGATTTCCTGTAATATGTTTTCTCTAGTTTCCATTAACCGGATTTAAGACCAATTCACAAGGACTTCGTTTAATGGTTACGGATAAAGTCCTCTATTTTTTTAACAGCATGATGGTAGCTGGCTTTGAGCGCTCCCTCGCTGGTTTCCAGTACCCTGCTCATTTCTTCGTAAGGCATTTCATCATAATACCGGAGGGCGAATACAGCGCGTTGCTTTTCAGGCAGTTGCTGGATGGCGAGTTGCAGTTTCCACTCCAGGCGCTTGGCATCAAAACCTTCTTCCGCTTTGATCTTATTGCTCAGGCCGGCTTCCACTTCGTCAAAGCTCACGGCCGACCGGCGTTTCTGCTGGTCAAGGAAGGTGAGGCTCTCATTGGTGGCGATCCGGTACAACCAGGTGTACAACTGGCTATCCTCCCGGAAGTTCTGGAGGCCATTCCAGACCTTGATAAATACGTTTTGTAATACGTCATTGGCATCATCATGGTCCACCACCATCCTGCGGACATGCCAGTATAGCTTTTCCTGGTATTTCTTGATGATAGCGGTGAACGCTTTCTCCTTTGTCTCAGGCAGTTTGAATTGTTCCAGTAACTCTTTATCGTCCGGGTGCATGCAAAGCGGTTATTCGGTAAAAATAAGGATTTACCCCCGCCCCCACCCCAACCCCTGAAGGGGAGAATAGCATCTGCCCCGGTGTCAACTCACTCTGGCGGCGACTGCACTCTACCGGTTGGTGTCCTCACCAACCGGAATTACTTTTACGTAACAGTGCTTGTTTTCCCGAAGGGCGACTGCAAACCTGTCCAAAACGTCTTCCCAATTAGAGAGTGACTCCCACCCAACTCCCACCCAACTCCCACTCGACTCCCACAAGACTTCCACTGGCATCCTCTTCCAACACTTGAAGGAGAATATGACCCAACCCTGTTTAACATAATACAAAAAACAACGCCCTGCAACCACTTAACCACGGGTTAACCCGGGGGCATCCAGCATAGTGGTCATACTATAACTATACGTTCATCCTGGCCGGGCATGAGAATAGGTGATGGGATATGGACGGGTCCGATTGATCGCAGGCCGGCAATTGGTACCAGGATAAAGATGGGTTTGATCCCACGCAAATCATGGTGAGAGAAAGCTTCAGTGCACGCCCAACCAGCAAACGTCATAGCACGCCCAACAATTTCAGACCTCAAACTTCAGAACCGAAATCTAAATTTGCCTGGTGCATCCCCTTCTCGATAACCCCGTTTACAACGCGCTCGTCTCCGGTGACGCCGCCTTCGCACACGGCAGCGACCGCGCAAAGTATTTTGATGAAGCCGTATCACCTTTTGCAGGCTTTCCTTCGGACAATGATAATGGCTTCGGGGAGTTGCACCGGTTACTTCCAGCCGGGCGCCGGATTTTGTATGCCAAACCGGAACCCGTTGATGTACCTACGGGATGGAAACTGAAAGCGCATATTGCCGGATTGCAATTCGTGTTCGAAGATGCAAAATTCGAAGCAACACCAACGATGCAGCCATTACCGTTGAACGATTCCCATATTGAAGAAATGGTGTCGCTGGCTGCGTTGACAAAACCGGGTCCCTTCAACCACCGCACCATCGATTTCGGAAGCTATTACGGGTTTTTCGAAGATGGCCGGCTTGCGGCGATGACCGGGCAGCGGTTGCATGTCTTCAATTACACGGAAGTGAGCGCCGTTTGTACGCACCCGGATTTCCTGGGTAAAGGCTACGCCACAAAACTCCTGGAACACCAACTTGGTATCATCTGCAAAGCAGGAGAGATCCCGTTCCTGCATGTGCGTGAAGACAACAGCCGCGCGATCGCGGTATACGAGCGCCTGGGCTTCCGCCGGAACAGGCCGATGCATTTTTATTTTTTAGAACGTATTTAGAGCGCTACAGAACGACACTCGCTGTAAAAAAACGCCAGCGGCAAATCCTTTCATCCATTTTGCAAAATGACCAGAACCGTCCTGCCGTACCTTGACACTGAATTTTTTTGATCACTAAATAAAAATGCCATGAAAAAAACATTGCTCACCGCACTCGTTGTTTGTGCTTCAGTTTGCGGAGCTTTTGCGCAAGACCAGAAAGCCAAAACTTCCACAGATGCAACGGTAGTAAAAGAAGCAGAACAAAAATCCCCCGAAGTAAAGGCCCAGGAATGGCAAAAGTTGTTAGAGACGGAATTGAAGTTAACCGATGAACAAAAGACAAAAATAGCCGAGTTAAATAAAGCGTTCGACGAAAGACAGCAGGGAATGGAAAACAATGCTTCATATACCGAGGAATTCAAAGCTGAAAGAAGAGTAGTGCTGAAAAAAGCACGGGAAGCGCAAATCATGAAATTGCTGACGGCCGAGCAACAGGCAAAGTATAAGGAGCTGCTGGAAGCGAAAAAATAGCAGCTTTCAAAAAAGCTATTGAGGTTTTTCAACTCATATTAAAGCCAGCTAACAGCTGGCTTTTTTTATCGTGGCATTTAAAACAAACTACTCACTGCTGTCCAGGCCAGCCATAAACCACCAACAAGGATCAGCAAAAGGATAATGACGATAGGCACCACTACTTTCCAGGCACCACCACGATGACGCCCCTCTACAAAATGTTCCTGCATCAGGCGCAGGTTGCGGCTGTTCGCTTTAAAGGCAAAGTCAAACAGGTCGCCTACAAAAGGAATCGCCCCGATGATCGCGTCGATCAGCACATTCACTACCATGCGGGCCATCACGTAGCCGCTGGCACCGTTCTTAGCCATCAGGGTGAGTAAATAACAGGAAACTGCGAAAGTGGACACATCGCCTACACCGGGTATCAAACCGATGAGCCCATCAAGGCCAAAACGGATATTTGTCCCTGGAATGCTGAACTGCTTGTCCATCAATTTGGTGAGCCGGGCTACCTGCTTCATGGCAGCGTTCTGCGGTGTTTCCTTTTTCATGGCTGGAAGACTTGCAAATGGGCTGCCGGATTTTGTTCCACTAACTGCCGAATGGCTATGAAGGGCCCCTCGCCGCCGGGTCCTGTAACCTGCAACTTGTACCCTGTCCGCTTGTAGCGAAATCAGGCTTGCGACTCAATACGGCAAAGATGTTGCAGTCACAGGCAGCTGGTTATAACCTGCCGGCAGACGACTATGGATTTTCCCAAAGAAAAGATAGAAGCACTTAAAAGTAAATTGAAGGGCAGCGACCAAACCATCGCAGTGGCGGAAAGCGCAACCGGGGGACTGTTGCAGGCAGCGATCGCCTCGGCGGAATCCGCCGGGGATATATTCCAGGGCGGCATTACCGCTTATAACCTGGGACAGAAAGCGCGGCATTTATCGGTGGAGCCGATCCACGCCAGTTCATGCGACTGCGTTTCAGCATCGGTGGCCCGCCAAATGGCTGTTGGTGCAAGGGAAATGTTTTCCAGCGACTGGGCGATCGCGGTAACCGGTTATGCAACACCGGTCCCGGAGTCCGGCAATAAAGTCTTTGCGTACATCAGCATATGCTGCAAGGGTGACGAAGTTTACAACCAAAAAATAAAAGTGGACGAAGCGGTGGGATTGCCTGCACAACTACTATTTGTTGAAAAAGCCATTGATGGATTCCTGCAGGTATTCGATTCCACCAGCGGGTAAAACAGAACCACTCAGTGGGGCGGCTGAAACCTGCAACCTGTGACCTGTAACCTGTAACCTGCTTACCCCTTCCTCCCCATCGCCTTCCTTGCCGCCTCCACAATGAACGGCGTATCCAGCCCGTATTTCTTCAGCAACTCCAGTGGTTTACCGCTTTCACCAAAGGTGTCTTTGGTGCCGATGTATTCGATGGGAACCGGGAAATGTTTTGCTGCCACCTGCGCGATCGCGTCGCCCAGCCCCCCGATCACATTGTGTTCTTCGGCCGTGACAGCGCATTTTGTTTTGCGAATGGAGTTGATCACCGCCTCTTCATCCAGCGGTTTGATCGTGTGAATATTGATCACTTCTACACTGAGCCCTTCTTCCTCCAGTATCCTTCCTGCTTCGATCGCTTTCCAAACCATATGCCCGCAGGCGAAGATGGAAACGTCGTTGCCTTCGCTGAAGCGCTG
>JAJTCI010000170.1 GCA_021323155.1 Chitinophagaceae bacterium
CGTGATTTACCCTCCAAACTCACCAATGCTGTAGAATATCTTCCGCATTATTGGGGAATGAGACTTAATCGAGCCATTATTCCCAGGCATCCCGCCTGCACCTCAGGGTCTTAGTTTGGCAGGGTTTTCTGTCTTATACTGGTATGGATAGGAAGCGGAAAGTGTTGATTATTGATGACGAAGCGGATGCCTGCTTACTTCTGCAGCGGTACTTCAGTCGCAAAGACTTCGAAGTCCATTGCGCCTATACCCTTTCGGAAGGCTTGCAACTGGTGGCGAATCTTGAACCGGATATGGTGTTCATCGATAATAACCTGCCGGACGGTTTTGGCTGGGAAGCCTCGGCATCCATACTTGAAAGATACCCCACGGTGGAAATGCACCTGATCTCCGCATACAACAACCGCATGTTCGATTACAACCAGGTAAAGAAAAAGGTACGTGTATGGCAAAAGCCGATCTCCTTTCAAAAGCTCGATGAGCAACTTTCAATGAAGCAAGCTTCATAATTACTAGCTTTGTCCGTCAAACCCACCGTTTATGGGAGTCCTGCGACAACTTGCCGAATACCTCTATCTTAAGAAAAAAGATCCTAACCAGCCCCGGACCCAGTGGATGAAATATATGCACGGCATGAACCGGATCTCGTTGCTGATGTTCATTGCGGCACTATTGATCATGTTGTTCCGCTTCGTTATATGGCCCGCGATCAAATAACAAAGGCACACAATTGTTAATTTGCAGCTACCATTCCTCCCCACTTATATCTTTGTTATACCGCAATGAAAAAAATTGACTGGTATATACTACGGACCTTCACGGTTACCTTTTTTTTCGTACTACTTCTTTTCACGATCATAGGGATCGTGATCGACATCAGCGAAAAGACCGATGACTTCGTGAAGTCGGGATTGACTACAAAGCAGATCATCACACAATATTATTATGGTTTTGTCCCACGGATCGGGGCTATGCTATTCCCACTATGGGTATTCATCGCCGCCATTTTCTTTACTTCAAAGATGGCGGGACGAAGCGAAGTAATCGCGATACTCGCAAGCGGTACGAGTTACAACCGGTTCCTGCGTCCCTACCTTGTTGGCGGGTTGCTGTTCGCCTCCATGTTGTGGCTGATGCAGCGGTATATCGTGCCAAGGGCGAACGAGATCTATTCCGTGTTCCAGGTAACCTATATCGATAAATTCTCCACGTATAATTCGCTGCTGCCTCAGTTCAATACTACCTATAAAAAGATCGATTCGTTGAGCTACGTAGGGGTGAATTCATTCGACTCCTCGCGGAAAGCCAGCACCGGGGTGTTTTCATTGCACCGGATAAAAGACAACCGCCTGGTGTATAACCTGCGCGCCGAAAGCATCCGGTGGGATACAACTAATCGCAGCAACAAATGGGTGCTGACCAACGCGGTGGAAAGGACGTTTAACGGCTTGGAGGAAACGGTGAGTTTTTATCCTTCCAAAACCATGAACTTTAATTTCACCCCGGTGGACCTGAGGCTGGATGAATACGCTAAGGACAAACTTTCAACGCCGGAGCTTAAACAATTTATCCGCCGGGAAGAAATGCGGGGAACGGAGGGCATCAATGCCATGAAGGTGGAACTGTATAAACGCGACGCCACCCCGTTCGCCGTTATCATCCTGGCACTGATCGGCGGCATTGTGGCCAGCCGGAAAGTGAGAGGCGGTAGCGGGATGCACCTGGCCATCGGTATCGTTGCCGCCGCCGCGTTCGTACTCCTCGACCGGTTCTCCACGATCTTCTCTACCAAGAGTAATTTCCCGCCGCTCATTGCTGCCTGGCTTCCCAATATCATTTTTACGGGTGTAGCCTTCTTCTTCTATCGCCGGGCCCCTAAATAACGGGGTGACGGAGATCATTTAAAAGACACCGCTCAAATGCCTAATTCTTTTGTTGTCATTGCCGGCTTGCGGTAACTTAGCGCCCCATGAGCTGAGGGTGTCTGACTCAACAATCATTGGGCAACCAAAATTTCTACTTCATAAACTAATTCAAAATGGGTTACGTTAAAGACAGGTTCAAGGCGAAAGCCGATGCTGCGAATGCAGAGATCAAGGACCTGCTGAAAGAACACGGCAACAAAAAGATTGGCGAGGTCACATTGGCGCAGGCCTATCAGGGCATGCGCGGTATTACCGGGCTGGTTACAGAAACATCTTTGCTCGATGCCCAGGACGGCATTCGTTTCAGGGGCTATTCCATACCGGAACTGCAACAAAAACTGCCGAAGGCGCCTAATGGGGGCGAGCCGTTGCCGGAAGGACTGTTTTTCCTGATGCTCCTCGGAGAGTTACCTACCGATGAAGATGTGAACCACCTTACGAGTACCTGGCAGCGCCGTAGCCATGTGCCGACCCATGTTTTCGCCACTATCGACGCGCTGCCCGTGAACGCGCACCCGATGACGATGTTCGTTACCGGGGTAATGGCCCTCCAGACCGAAAGTAATTTTGCCCGCAGGTATAAAGAAGGACTATCAAAAAAAGATTATTGGGATGCCACGTTTGACGACGCGATGGACCTTATCGCCCGGCTGCCACGTATCGCCGCCTATGTTTATCGCCGCAAATACAAGAACAACGATCATATCCAGCCTAACGGACTGCTTGATTGGGCAGGCAACCTCGCCCATATGATGGGTTACGAGGATGAAAGCTTCAAGGAGCTGATGCGCTTGTATATGACCATCCACGCCGATCATGAAGGTGGTAACGTTTCTGCCCATACTACGCACCTTGTTGGATCCGCGTTGAGCGACGCCTACCTGAGTTATGCGGCAGGTATGAATGGGTTGGCTGGCCCGCTGCATGGCCTGGCCAACCAGGAAGTGATCAAGTGGATATTCGAGATGCAGGAAAAACTGGGCACCGATTCGCCATCAAAAGAACAGATCGCGCAATATGTGAAAGATACCCTTTCATCCGGCAAGGTGGTGCCTGGGTACGGACACGCGGTATTGCGTAAGACGGATCCCCGTTTCGAGGCACAAATGGAATTTGGCAAGAAACACATGCCGGAAGATAAACTCGTGAATACTGTATGGAATGTTTACGAAACCGTTCCACCGATACTTCAGTCCATGGGCAAGATCAAAAATCCGTGGCCGAATGTAGACGCCCACAGTGGCGCTTTGCTCGTTCATTACGGTATGGTGGAATATGAATTTTATACGGTGCTTTTCGCAGTAAGTCGAGCCCTAGGGGTCCTTGCCAGTCTGTGCTGGGACAGGGCGCTTGGGTTCCCTCTGGAAAGACCGAAATCGGTGACAACCGACGCGGTAAAATTGTGGCTGGAAGGGAAGGACGAGATATGGGGAGAATAGTTAATGGACCAGGAAACGCCTTGCGTCAGCCTGGCGATCGTTCAAATAAAAACTGGCCTGCAATGTAATTCAGACCTGCTGGAATCCTGGCAGGTTATTTTTTTTGATTTCGTTTTGAACAAATAGCAATATTTTAAACCGCGTTTACAAGCAACACCGCATGAGACGATACTCCCTTTTTCTTCTGCTTCTCCTCTTGTCTTTCACAGGCGTAGCCCAGGACCTGACCGATGAAGAGTCTAAACTGTACAAGCTGATCATGAACTATCGGAAAGAAAAAGGGCTCCCAGAGATCCCGCTTTCGAAATCACTAACTACGGTAGCAAAAGCACACACAAAAGACCTTAAGGCCAACTATACTTTCGGTAGCGATTGCAACTTGCACAGCTGGTCTCCAAAGGGAACGTGGACACCATGCTGCTATACCGATGATCATGCGCAGGCAAAGAACATGTGGAACAAGCCAGGCGAGTTAACCTCTTACAAGGGCAACGGTTACGAGATAGCCCATGGGGGCAAAGATTATAAGGCTACCGCCCAGACAGCCTTCGAGGCATGGAAAAGCAGCAAGGGACATAACGCCGTAATTTTAAACGAGGATATCTGGAAAAAAGAGTGGAAAGCTATCGGCATTAGTATCGAGGGTGGATTTGCAATGGTATGGTTTGGTAATGAAACCGATGAACCTGCGAAATAAGAACGATCTGTTTTTTGATATTTGATAGGCTACTTTTTTCTAAATGCTTCCGGGCCTGCAATTATATTTGCAAATCTTACATGCAGGTTCCCCTAAAACACGTCATTCACGACAATCAATTCTGGCTTTCCGCTGACCGGTGTCTCTTCTGGGAAGAGCAAAAGACGCTGATCGTTTCTGATCTTCATTTTGGGAAAACCGGCCACTTCCGCAAAAGCGGTATCGCGGTGCCGCAGAATATTTTCAAAGAAGACCTCCAACGCCTGGTGGCGCAGATCCAGTTTTACAAGCCTTCGCAGTTACTGGTTGTTGGCGACATGTTCCATAGCTCGGCAAATAAGGAGATGGATTTTTTCCTGAAGTGGCGCAGCGATCTTTCACAACTACCCATACACCTGGTGAAAGGCAATCACGACATTCTGAAAGCTGGATGGTATGAAGCCGCGGGTATCATTGTTCATCCAAGGCAATATTCGGTGGAGGATTTTTGCTTCGCCCATGATGTGGCGGAATCAGATTGCGACAATTCGGCTTCTTATTATTTTACGGGGCACATCCACCCGGGTATCATCCTGAACGGCGTCGGGAAGCAGTCCCTGAGATTCCCTTGCTTTTACTTCACAAAGAAGTACGCGATACTGCCTGCTTTCAGCAGGTTTACCGGGCTGGCTACTGTAGATGTAAAAAGGACCGACGAGGTATACGCGATCGTGGAATCATCGGTGATCAAACTATAAGATCAGTTCAGCTTCTTTTTTAAACTACTCACCTGCTCCTGCAGTGTATTTACGACAGTGGCCAACTGGTTGACATCCCATCGCGGCTGCGGCGAAGGCTTATGCAATACATACACCGCCTTCCACATTTCCAGTACGTCATCGGCGTTGATGTTATACGGCTCGTATTGCGGGTTATCACTGACCAGTGTGAGTTTTGCCTTGGCCTTATTGTTCTTCATGATGCGCTTGTACACGATCCCTTCATTCTTGCTCACCACGATATATGCCTGGCTGTTCCGGACATCTTCTTTATCGTCAACGCGCTCACAAACGATCACGGACCCACTGGGTGTAGGCAACATACTATCTCCCATTATCTCGAATGCACGATACTGTCCCGGCGCAAGCATCGGTAAGGTGAATGTATTTAGTTCATCCAGGAAGTCAGGGTCTGCATAACCGGCGAGGTAACCCGCGGCGGCTTTTACCGGTACAAGTTGTATCTCGGAAACTTCCGCCACCATTTTCAACTGGCGCCTTCTTTCAAGGTAAGTACTGCCTTTTGCAGCTGAAAGATCTTTCAGGAAGAATTCTTCCATGCTGAGTTTAAAAATGCCGCAGATCGATTCCGTGACCTCGAGCCTTGGCTCGGCGCGCTCTTCTTCATAGGCACCCAACAACGATCTCTTGATCTTAAGTTTATTGGCAAATTCCTCCTGTGTCCACCCGCGGAGCTTACGGAGATAGCGTAGATTCTTTCCGGCAAATGACATGGGCTAATTGATTTAGCGGCAAAATACTAATATTTTTAGTTTAACCAA
>JAJTCI010000171.1 GCA_021323155.1 Chitinophagaceae bacterium
CTCGTATATCTTCTGGAGGTCATAGGAATCCTGTTCCTGTACGCCCATCTTTTCATAGTCTGCTTTGGGCACCACGAAACCGTTGTTGCCGTGGTTGATGAATTCGGGGATCCAACCGTCGTCGGTTGAGAAGTTCACCGCGCCATTCATCGCCGCCGTCATACCACTGGTACCGGAGGCTTCCCTGGGCACCCGCGGATTGTTCAGCCAGATATCCGAGGCCTGCTTCAACCGCTTGCTCAGGCTCAGCTCGTAACCCACCAGCACCGCCACGTTCTTGTATTTCTTGCTTAGGTGTACCAGGCTGTTGAATTGCGATATCGCGGGGTAATCCACCGGGTAAGGCTTACCCGCCCAGATGATCTGTACCGGGTGTTTTGTATCGTTCAGCATCTTCTCGAACTTCGCGATGTCCTCTGCAAGGAAATCCGCACGCTTATAGCCCGCGAAGCGCCTTGCCCATACGATCGTCAGTACATTCGGGTCGAACAATTTTCCTGTCTGGTCTGCTACTATTTCAAAAGCCCTTCGCTTCAGGTGCTTCTTGCGGTCGTCGAAAGCAAAGTCGTTGCCTTCTTCCATGAAGCGGTAGAGTTGTTTGTCTGCCCAGTATCTCCAGTTCTGTGCGTTAGTGATGGATTTGATCGCGCAGATGCCTTCCTGTTTTGCCCACATCGCCCTGCTCACGTCGCCATGCAGTTTTGATACACCGTTGGCAAGGCGCGCGAACCGTAGCGCCGCCAATGAGTGGTTGAACTGGTCATCGGTAATGCCAGTCAGCCGTCTCACTTCATCGATACTGAGGCCGCAGAAATAACTCATCTTCTGGCACAGATAGATGTCATGCTTCTCATTACCTGCCTCTTCCGGCGTATGCGTGGTGAAGACGAGGTGCTCTCTTAGTTTCTCCACGCTCTTGAATTTGTTCAGGAGGTAAAAGGCCGAGGAAACGCCATGCGCTTCGTTCAGGTGATACACATCTGGGTTGAACCCGATCTCGTCCAGCATCTTTGCTCCACCTACCCCCAGTAAAATAAACTGCGCCACCTTGGTCGCCACGTTTGCGTCATACAGGTGATGCGAGATGGTCTGTGAAACATAATCGTTCTCCGGCACATCCGTGCTCAGCAGGAACAATGGCGCACTCTGGAACGTATCGGGAGGCAGGTAAAACACCTTCACCCATACCGGGTGCTCGTGGATGGTGATCTGGAATTTGATACCCGTGTCTTCGAGGAATGAATATCCCTTCTCCATGAATGTCACCTGCAGCGTCTGGTCCTGGTTGCGTGCCTGGTCGTAATACCCGTACTTCCAAAGGATGCCGATACCGATCAGGTTTTGCCTTAGTTCATAAGCGCTCCTCAGGTGCGAGCCGGCAAGAAATCCCAGCCCGCCACTGTATATCTTCAGGGGCTGGTGAATGGCAAACTCCATAGAGAAATAAGCCACTTTCTTCGAGTAATTCTCCGCCGTTTCGTAAGGAACCGTATAATGTCTGAAATTCATATCGTCTCTGTTAGCGTCGCAATTTAGGGCAATTGCCCTACCATGTACTTAGTACACATTAATTGGGGATAACTTAAACAACGGCCATCACTTTTTCTTTACCCTCGGCTTTGGATCTTTCTTCTTCGTGTAGGTATCGTCAAAGAAGCACTTGATCCCACGGTGGTTCCCGCAGGACCCCTCTTCCTTCATCACGATCTGGGAACCGGAGAACCTGAAGTTGATAACGCACGGATCTCCTGTCGCGGTATACTGGCCGGTCCGATCATCCTTCATCATCATCTCACCCTTCAGTTCGCCACCGCAGTCAGCGCTTTTCTCAATATGGATGAACATAAGGTAAGTGTTCGCATTACGGCCATCACGCAGGGAAATAAAGTTCTTCTTGTCCTTGAGGTAATCACCACTCAGCTTATTCAACTTCTTGAATGTGTCTATGGGATTGATCACTGAATCCAGTTTCCTGGCGTCTTCATTCGACTCGTTCGCTATCACCATAAAACCCGCGTCCTTATTAAAAGCAAGACCAGTGCGGGTATAGACCAGCTGGTTGTTCTTGATCTTCTCGCGCGAAACCGTGAACGTTGGTTCCCGGTTGATGCTCACGAAATGCCGGTAATCGTCTTTTTGTTTATTGCTGATGAGCGTACGGCCACCAAGGAATTTATTTTTCTTATCGAAAACAAAAACGCCAACCGTCACCTGCTTCTGCTCAACGAACTTCGAAAGCAGGTAACGTTCTTCATCCCGCTCGATCTTCCCGATGGGCCGGATACTGGCAGCCTTACGTCCCTGTAAAACGGATGACAGCGACGAATCCGGTATGAACTGGGTGAACACCGCGTAACTGATCGAAGTGGTGTCACCTAACTTATGTAGTGCGGAATCATATAAAGTAGCAGGTAATGTCATTACCGGGAACGCCTCGATAAAATCGGCTACATCCACCGGTGAGTCGCCCGACAATGAGTTCTTCGAGTCGCCGCAGGCAATACAAACGACCAGGAGCAGGCCCATCCATTTAACCATAGAGTGATTTTGGCAAAAATAGCTGTAAACACCACCCGGAAGTTGGACGGCAGTGTTTAATTTTTTAGATTTGTCTAAATTTTATTTTAACCGGATATGAAGTTTTCCATCGCCGAAGAAAATTATATCAAAGCGATCTATCACCTCCAGCAGGCCGATGGCAACGTGACCACGAATGAACTGGCCGCGGAGCTAAACACCAAAGCCGCTTCCGTAACGGACATGTTGAAGAAGCTGAAGACGAAGAAGCTCCTGAACTACGAAAAATACCAGGGTTTTCGCTTAAGCGCGGAAGGCAGGAAGATCGCGCTGGGCATTGTTCGTAAACACCGGTTGTGGGAATACTTCCTGGTGGAGAAACTACAGTTTGGATGGGATGAAGTGCACGCGGTCGCGGAGGAACTGGAACACATCACGTCGAAAAAACTGATCGATAAACTTGACGCTTTCCTCGACTATCCCAAGTTTGACCCGCACGGTGATCCCATTCCTGACAGCAGCGGGCGCATGGCGGCGCAAAAGCACATCAACCTGATCGACCTGCCGTTGAATGAGCCGGCCGAGATCGTTTCGGTAGGCAGCCAGTCTACGGAACTACTCGAACTGCTGCGGCACAAGAACCTGAGCATGGGTGTGATTGTTGAAGTAAAAAGAAAATTCAGCTTCGATCACTCGATCGAGATCAAGATAAAAAGCCAGTCCCCTTTTATCATCAGCCAGCAACTGGCGCAGGCCTTATTCGTAAAAAAAATATAAATGGAACAACTGGAAAAATTCTTAATGGAGATCGGCCCCGTGTGGTCGGCGTTACTGGCAACCACCTTTACCTGGCTGGTCACGGCGGCGGGGGCTTCGCTGGTTTTCTTTTTTAAGACGATGCATCGCGGTGTGCTGGATGGAATGCTGGGCTTTACCGGTGGCGTTATGATCGCCGCCAGTTTCTGGAGCTTGTTGAACCCCGCGATAGAAATGAGCGAGAAGCTGTATCCGAATATGAAGTGGATGCCCGCGGCAGTGGGTTTCTTCACAGGGGCGATGTTTATATTCTGCCTGGACAGGTATATGCCGCACCTGCACCTGAACTTCGGCATCGAAGAAAAAGAAGGCATCAAAACAAAGCTGCGAAAGACTACGCTCCTGATCCTGGCGATCACATTGCACAACATACCGGAAGGACTCGCCGTAGGCGTATTGTTCGGGGCTGCGGCCAATGGAATGGCAGAGGCTACGGTAGGTGGTGCTATCGCACTCGCCATAGGTATCGGTATCCAGAATTTCCCTGAAGGCATCGCGGTGAGTATGCCACTGCGCCGGCACGGTGTGACCAGGAAAAGAAGTTTCTTTTATGGCCAGCTGTCCGCAATCGTTGAACCCGTCGCGGGAGTGGTCGGTGCCATCGCGGTGATATATATGCAGCCCATCCTTCCCTTCGCACTGGCATTCGCGGCAGGAGCTATGATCTATGTAGTGGTGGAAGAAGTGATACCCGAGACACAAAGAGACAAATACACCGATGTGGCAGTGCTGGGTTTCATCGGCGGCTTCCTGGTGATGATGATACTGGACGTGGCACTCGGATAACTTAGTGCTCCTGTTTGGTGAGGAGGTTCTTTTTGATTCTCGTCCAGAACCCGTCGAAACTGCCTCCATTGTCCTTCCAGTTTTTCAGCTCGTCTTTGACAGTCTGCTCCCGTTCTCCCTGCGTGGTCTCGAAGAAACTACGTATCAGTGCTTCGTCATGTTCGAAAGCCATGTGGTTATAGATTTCTTTCAACCGCAGTTCGTGTTCGTTGTTACTGCCCGCGATGGCTGTCTCCTGTTCCTGCCGCATACGCACCTTCTCATCATATACACCCGCAGGTAATAAGGTTTTAGCGATCACCGGCATCAGCTCGATCAGTAAGAGAATGGCCACAAGCAAATAATAACGGTAACGGAGCGCCGCGTTGTTCTCTATCAGGTTACTCAACGCTTCTATGCGCGTAAGAAATCCGTTATTCAATAAAGCGTTGAATGTACGTTGTTCGTTTTGTATGGACGTCTCGATAGCAGCCAGCGCGCTGTCCGTCGACCTGATCTGTGGCAGGATCGTCGCCGTCATTTGCTGGTATTCCTGGTCCAGTTTCTCATACTCTTTCCGCTTAGCGGCCGCCACTGCCGCGACGCCCACCTTTTTTGTTCCGCCGGTGCCATCGGTCTCTGCGATAAATCCCTCGCGCGCCGACGACACCTCGGCGTATTTGGTATCGAGTTGTTGCTGGAGTGATTGCTTCTTGGCGGCGAGCTCATTTTTCTGCGCTACATACAAGGTGTCCTGCTGCTGGCGTTTGTCCCGTTTCTTTTGTTCGTTATCGAGCGAGATCTGCAACTGCACCTCTTTGTTGAACAGGTACAGCAAGGCGGGTTGCGCCATGAAGAGCCCGATGGTGAAGGCCAGTAAGCCGCGGAAAACAAAAGGCCAGACCTTTCGCTTATTGTATTTATCGATCCCCTTGATCAGCGCCCGGTCGATACCCAGTACAATGCCACCCATGAATATGCCAAGCAAGGCTGAAGTAAAAAGGCTGTCTACTACAGTAGTGAAAAAATAGGTCCAGGCCAGCGTAGCGAATAACCAGGTGCCGAGGACCGTCATCCCGATGATGGCATAGCGGTTCCGGTCTACAGTACAATCTTTGATCAGTTCCTCCTCTGCGGTAGCCAGCCACCATAGGAATCTTGTGAACCCCGAAGGAACATACTGCTCCCTTTGGGAAAATGAACCAACACTTTCCTGCATAGAAATTATTTTAAATACAATTGGTGGTAGAAGTTGAAATTGGTTGAAGCGGGAGAACCATAAAGAAACGAACAAAACGCCGGATTTGATATACATGGCGGGGTTTTATAATTCGTTTAACCAAAGGGCCGGTCAAAGCCATTTATCCATAAAGTCATTAGGGTCACTGAGGAGTGACGCCAGGCGCCCATCTTTACTCATTTTTCCTGAACAACGACACAATGACTCTTCCGCCTTATAGGCCACCCAAACACATTTGCCCATCT
>JAJTCI010000172.1 GCA_021323155.1 Chitinophagaceae bacterium
AGCCTTATCAAGGTTTGTACCCGGCTCATCGAGGAACAAAACCGGCACATCGGAAAAGACCGCCTGCGCCAGTTTGATCCGTTGCTTCATCCCGCTGCTGAAGTTACGCAGCTGTTTGCTGGCGGCGTTCCCGAGACCGAGTATCTCCAGGATCTCTTCCACCGGAATGACCAATCGTTTGAATACCGCATGAAATCGCAGGAACTCTGTCGCCGACATTTCTTCCACCAGGTCGAGGTAGGGTGCAACGATCGCTGAATACTTATACACATGGTCGTTCTCAATGGCATTCCCATCGACGTGATATGCAGCATTTCCCTCGGTAAGATTGGCGCTGCCGGCGATCACCTGCAACAAAGTGCTTTTCCCGCTGCCGTTCGGCCCGGTGATCGCGTATTTCTTTCCTTGTTCAAAATGATAGTCGAGGTGTCGGAAGATCCAGTCCCTGTTAAAGCGCTTTCCTGCTTTTTCTAAGTATATATCCATGCAGGCGGGATTGGATTAAATGGCAAAATCATCCACCGTTGTATCCTTATGCCGTTTGATGATGCCCGTTGCGGAATTTTTTACGAATGAAACGATTTGTTTCTTCACATCGGAATCAGTGATGGTGCTCTCGATGATCTCGATGGCCTTCGATGTAGGGTGTCCCTGCACGAAAAGGACGTGGTACATTTCCTGTACCTGGCGTATGGCTTCCTTAGAAAACCCGCTTCTTTCCAGCCCCACGACGTTCACGCCAACGAAACTCAGCGGGTCCCTTGCTGCTTTTACGAATGGTGGTACGTCTTTACGGATGAGTATCTGGCCGGCGATATAAGTATAAGAACCGATGTGTATGAACTGGTGTACGCCTGCCAGGCCACCGAGCCGGGCATAGTCGTCAATGATCACATGGCCCGCTAACTGAACGCTGTTGGCCATCACCACGTGGTTACCGACCACGCAGTCATGCGCCACATGGCAATAAGCCATGATCAGGCAATTGCTACCGACCCGTGTAATGCCTTTGTCTTTTGGTGTTCCCCTGTTTACCGTTACATATTCCCTTAGCACGGTGTTGTCGCCAATCTCACAGGTGGTCTTCTCTCCCTTGTAACCCAGGTCCTGCGGCATTCCTCCCACAACGGCCCCGGGGAATAGCTTGCAGTTTTTACCGATGCGGCTCCCACTCAATACACAGGCGTTGGCCATAACATGCGTGCCTTCGCCTATTTCCACGTCTTCCTCGATGATGGCGAAGGCGTCCACTTTCACGTTCTCACCTAACCTGGCAGCGGAGTGTATATGCGCTAAAGGACTAATCATTTTTCTGTTTTACAATTTGAGCAACCAGGTCTCCTTCCGCAACCACTTTATCGCCCACGAACACGGTGCCGTGCATCTCGCACATGCCCCTCCGTATCGGGTTAGAAAGTTCCATTTTTAGTATCAATGTATCTCCGGGTACTACTTTCTGCTTGAATTTGCAATTGTCGATCTTAATAAAATATGTGTCAAACTTGTCTCCTTCAGTGCCTACGCTGGTGATCGCGAGAATGCCGCCACATTGCGCCAGGGCTTCTACCATCAATACGCCCGGCATCACGCTGTTGCCGGGAAAATGTCCCTGGAAATAAGGCTCATTGAAAGTTACGTTTTTAATTCCAACCACATGTTTATCATCCAGCTCAATTATCTTATCCACCAGTAAAAACGGGTAACGGTGTGGTAATATCTTTTCGATCGCCTGTATATCATACAACGGAGGTTTACCGGGGTCGTATTGGGGCACATTCGCCTGGAACCGTATCTTCTTGATATGTTCCTTTATTTTTTTGGCGAAAGCTACGTTGCTCGCATGACCGGGCCTGTTGGCGATGACGTGTGCTTTGAACGGGAAGCCTACCAGCGCGAGATCCCCTACAAGGTCCAGTAGTTTATGCCTGGCCGGTTCATTGGGGAAACGCAGCTTCAGGTTATTCAGGTAGCCTTCGTCTGTAATAGAGAACTTCTCCACCTGCCCGAAGTGCTGTGAGAGGCGTTGCATCTGCTGGTCGGTAACGGGTTTCTCCACCACCACGATCGCGTTATTGATGTCGCCGCCTTTGATGAGGTCGTTCTCGAAAAGGTATTCAAGTTCGTGGAAGAATGAAAACGTACGGCAGGGTGCGATCCGGTCCCTGAAATCACTCATCCGCCTAAGAGAAGCATGTTGGGTACCGAGTACCTGCGAGTTGAAGTCGATGAGCGTATTGATGCGGAAGTCATCGGATGGCATCGCCACCATCTCCACGTTCCCCGCTTCATCCGTAAAATATATATTCTGCTTTAGTGTGTAATAGACTTTCGGCGCGGCCTGCTGTTTCACGCCTACTTTATCGATGGCATCCACGAACGGCTTGGAACTGCCATCCAGTATGGGTAATTCAGGGCCGTCGAGCTTTACCAGCACATTGTCCACCCCGGTGCCCACTAACGCCGCGAGCAGGTGCTCTACCGTACTCACTTTTGCGCCGTTGTGTTCGAGGGTAGTACTGCGTTTGGTCTCGGTCACATAATCCACATCCGCCTTTACCATGGGTTGTCCGTCCAGGTCAATCCGCTGGAATACAATGCCGGTATTGGGTTCTGCCGGGTTGAGGGTCATATTCACCGGCTTGCCGGTGTGGATGCCGGTGCCTGCAATAGTGATAGACGCTTCGATGGTGTGCTGAAAATCCTGGCAGTTGCTACCTGCATTATTCATGGGTGCGAAAGTAGGGAAATATGGCTGAAATGGAAAGAAGCGACGGGTCGCGCGGCCCAACCGAGGGCCCACCCGGGCTGGTTTCGTGCGCTGGTCACAATTTCAGCTTCCGGCCACTCACAAAAGGGTTGTCCCGCACAATAAAACGATAGGGTAGCAAGGCGTCCTCGGCTGCATAATCCACACCTATGCGCATGGTGGCGGCAACAGCAGCAGGTTTTACAATATAGCCGTCATCAGCGATGAACATTTCATCACCGGTAAGGGAGCGGCCGGTATGCCTTGTGTGTATTCCCAGGGCCTTCGATACATTGCCCGGCCCTTTCGTAAGCGTACTGTCCAGTTTCCTTTTACCTGTCCGCAATAACATTTGCTCGATCCCGATCATGGGCTCAACTGCGCGCACCAGTACAGCATGCGGTGTGTCCTTTACATTGGTCACTACGTTGAAGAGATGGTGGATCCCATAACAGAGATAAACATAGGCCACACCGCCTTCGCTGAACATCACTTCGGTGCGGTTGGTCCTGCGGTTACCGTACGCGTGCGAAGCTTTATCGCCCGCGCCGTTATAGGCTTCGGTTTCCACGATCCTCCCGGTGGTGGTGATGCCATCGAACGTAGTGACGATGATCTTTCCGAGTAATTCCTTCGCGATCTTCACGACGTTGCTACGACGATAAAACGATAGTGGCAACTTATTAAATGGGGAAACTATTGTGGCTTTCATTGTATTAGAAGGCGAAAGGTATAATTTAGGGCTTCAAATTTAGTTCCATTGCTGAAAGACCTGGTGGTTGCCATACAATCTTATTTCAAGGCGCATGAATTCATACGCAAGCACCGGCTATGGAAATGGATCCTCATCCCCGGGATCATGTATTGCCTCTTGTTCACTTTCAGCATGTATTTCTTTGGAAGGAGCGTGAATGATTTCATCGAATGGATCAAAGACGTGACCTACCTCACTTCCTGGCAGGAGAAGATCAACAGCTATACCATCGACTTCCTGCTGGCTTTCGGGGGGCTGGTACTATGGGCGATCATCATGCTGTTCTATTTTTCGTTGTTCAAATATGTGTGGCTGATCATCGGTTCGCCTGTTTTTGCCTACCTGAGTGAGAAAACAGAATCGATCATTGAAGGAAAAGAATTCCCTTTCAGCTTCAAGCAACTCTCCAAAGACATTACGCGGGGTATCGGCATCTCGCTGCGCAATGCGTTATGGCAAACGGTGTACGTAATTTTCATCGCCATCCTGTCACTGCTACCGGTGATCGGCTGGCCTGCGCCGATCATCAGTATTTTCGTGGAGTGTTACTATTATGGGTTCTCGATGCTTGACTACAGCATGGAACGGCATAGAAAATCGGTTGGACAGAGTATTTATTTCATCGGGCAGCACAAAGGTCTCGCCATCGGGAACGGTATGGTGTTTTACCTGATGCATCTCCTGCCTGTAGCAGGCTGGATACTGGCGCCCGCTTACGCGGTGATCGCCGCAACGTTAAGCCTGCAGCAGTACAAAACAGAACTCCAGTCAGTACCAAGACCCGTCAATACCATATGAGCACCGGAAAAGTTTACCTCGTGCCTTCTTTTCTTCATGAAGATGCAACTGAAACGATCCCGTTATATGTTACGGACGCTGTGAAACAATGCCATGTGTTCTTTACCGAAAACGAACGATCGGCGAGGAGATACCTGAAGAAGCTATGGAAGGAAATGGTGATCGACGACTACCAGTGGTTCACTATACACAAAGCAGAGGAGGAAGTGCGACAGGCCTTCACCCGGTTATTACAGGAAGGAAAGAATATCGGGATCATCAGCGAAGCAGGGTGCCCTGGCGTAGCCGATCCCGGTCAATTACTTGTCGCGGCGGCCCAGCAATTGAAAGCGGAAATCAAACCGCTGGTGGGACCCAGTTCCATTCTGCTTGCTTTGATGGCAAGCGGACTGAATGGACAGCAGTTCCGTTTCCATGGCTACCTGCCGATCGATAACCACGAACGGAAGAAAGCCATCCGGGAGCTGGAAGCGGAGTCCATAAAGGATAAATGCACACAGATATTCATTGAAACGCCTTATCGCAACAACCAAATGCTAAACGAGATCCTGCAGACAGTGAGTGACGCCACCCGGATCTGCGTGGCAGCGGATATCACATCACCAGTTGAAAGTATCAGGACGCGGACCGCCAAACAATGGAAGGCGGACAAACCTGAATTGCATAAAAAACTGGTGATCTTTTTATTGATGGGTTGATGTGCAGGCTCACCCAGCCTTGGTTGGTTTTCCATCTTTGCTTCCATACAGCACCACGTCTACCTGGGCATCCATCTTTTTTGCCGTCTGAACATGAGCGTTGAAAAAGGCCTCGTAATACGCTTTGATGATCGCAGTTATGGGTGTGGCGAGGATCACACCCCATACGCCGAAGGCTGAAGCCATCACCAACAAGACGAAAAAAGTGGATACGGGGTGAAGGTTCATCGTCTTGGAACGCAGCTTGGGAAATACGAAGTCAGCCATTACTTCGTCCAACACAACTAAAAATATCAGCACCCACAAGGCGGTATAGGGACCTACGGTCAACGCCATCAGCACCGTAGGGATCGCCATGATATAAAATCCGAGCTTCGGCACTAACTCGGAGAAAAAAGTGAGTACCCCCCAGACCATGGCGGCCGGTACACCCATCACACTTAAAAACAACGTTACACAAGCAGCGCGTATCGTACCACCGATGATGTTTGCTTTGAACCAGCCGCTCAGCATTGTCGCGGTGTGCAATAAAGCCAGGGTGGCTTTTTCCTGTTTCGCAGTGCTGAAAAGAGAAAAATAGG
>JAJTCI010000173.1 GCA_021323155.1 Chitinophagaceae bacterium
GCAAAGAAGACACCGCTGACGGCAGCCATCACGCCACCAAAGCCATTGGGCATGAATGAACGCGTACCGGATTCAGCCATCGGCATCCAGTTATCAGGATTGATGTATACAGCACCCACTGCGATCACCAGTATCACCACCGCCAGTTTCAGTATCACCATCGCGTTACTGAAATTGCGGCTCTCTTTGATACCACGGTATACCAGGTAGGTGATCAGTACATTGATCACCAGCGCGGGCAGGTCCAGTATCATTCTCAGCGATCCGATAGTGGGCGCATTGTTCCAGGCATTCACCAGTTCGGTACTCGCCTTACTTTCCATAAAAGCGGCCTGCTTTGCCGCGTCCAGTCCGTTGAATTCGGTGACCGCCTTTTTAGCTTCAGCATAGCTACAGGTGAGGTAATCGGGAATATGCACCTGTAACTTATCGAGAAAAGAAGTGAAATAATCGCTCCATGAAAACGCCACATAGATGTTGCCGATCGAATACTCCATCAAAAGCGCCCAACCGATTATCCAGGCGAACATCTCGCCGAAGGAAGCATAGGCATAGGTGTAAGCACTGCCAGCCACTGGTATGCGGCTCGCGAATTCGGCATAACACAGCGCGGTGAAAGCACAGGCGATACCGCACATGATGAATAATATGACCACGCCCGGCCCGCCGGAAGTGATGGCACCTCCGAGGCTGCTGAAACTACCTGCGCCAATGATCGCCGCGATACCAAAAAAGGTAAGATCCCTGACTGACAATACCCGGCGCAGACCAGAAGAATGGTGCCCGTCGAGCCCCACGTGAGAGTCTTGCAGAATTGAATTGATCTTCTTGGTACGAAAGACAGATTTGGACATGCAGTTAGTATTTTGGGACGCTAATAAGCGCTAAATGTAAGTGAATGAAGGCGAATAACAGAATGGTGTGGATTAGGGTGTGAATATCGGGACGCGGATAGACGCGAATGGGCGCGAATGAACACGAATGGAGGGACACGAATGGGGGACGCGAATGGAGGGACGCGAATGTGCGCTAAGGTGAGGGCGCTATTAATGCGAATAGTTAATACTCCCGCTGGATGAGGAATTCGGACAATTCCAGCAAGGGCTTTTTGCGGGAAGACACGACGGCGATGTCATCCAGGTGTTGAAGCGCGGTAGCGAGGTACCGCTCTTTTAACTGGTTGGCCCAATCGTCTACGTTGCATCGTTTAAATATACCCAGCACGCGCTGGACTTTGTCGCTATCGTCCGAAGAAAGCAGGTGCTTCAATTCTTTCCGGTCAGCATCGGAACACACTTCAATCGCATGCAGGAGCAGGAATGTCTTTTTATTCTGGCGGATATCGCCACCGGGATCTTTCCCGAATTTCTCCGGGTCGCCAAACGCGTCCAGGAAGTCGTCCTGCACCTGGAAGGCGATACCAAGGTTCTTACCGAATTCATAGAGGTGATTCCGGTTACCTTCACTGGCGCCGCCGATCAGGGAACCCACCTTCAGGCTGGCCGCAAGCAGTACAGAGGTTTTGAGGGTGATCATATGGATGTACTCTTCCATGGCCACGCGGTCGTGCTTTTCAAAGTCCATGTCCAGCTGCTGGCCTTCGCAGACCTGCCGCGCCGTTTGGTTGAAAAGGGCGAGTATCTGCTTCTGGTAAGTGGGCGAAACTTTATTAATGTATTCGTAGGCCTGGATCAGCATCACGTCGCCCGCGAGTAAAGCGGTATTGTCTCCGTATTTTTTGTGCAGGGTGTCCATGCCACGTCTTAATGGCGCGGCGTCCATGATGTCGTCGTGTACGAGCGTGAAATTGTGAAACAGCTCTATAGCGGTGGCGACCTGGTATGCGTCGGGATGGACCTCATCGAACAATTCATTCCCCATGAGACACATCACGGGCCGCACGCGTTTGCCGCCAATACCCAGGAAATATTCCGCGGGCTCGTAGAGCGTTGCGGGCGTTGCCGGAAAATGCGCCTGGTTGAATCGGGCTGAAAACAGATCAGCCAGCTCCCTGAAACTATGCATTCAGCTTTGGTTGTATGACGAAGTTATTTCTTTCTCCTTTTTTTAGACTTTGGTTCCTCTTCTTCCTCGATGTCTTTGCCGCCCTCGATCACCCATTCGTAATCCAGCTGGCGTTTGGTGAGATTGGCCGCTACAACACGGATCCAGACCTTGTCGCCCATCTTGAACTTGCGACCGCTGCGTTTACCGATGAGGCTGTAGTCGCCCTCTACCAGGCGGAATTCGTCGTAATCGCTCAGGCTTACAACAGAGACCAATCCCTCGCATTTATGCTCTACGGTCTCCACCCAGAAACCAAATGCCGCCACGCCGCTGATCACGCCTTCGAAGACCTCGCCGAGGTACTGGCTCATGAATTCGACCTGCTTGTATTTATTAGAAGCACGTTCGGTATCCATCGCCGCCCTTTCCCTTTCACTGCAGTGCTTGCACTTTTCTTCCATCTTCTTGTCGATGATCGGCTGGTTATTGAGTATCGATTCCAGCACGCGGTGCACCAGCACGTCGGGGTAACGCCGTATGGGTGAAGTAAAATGACAGTAGTGTTCGAATGCCAGCCCGTAGTGGCCGATATTGTCCGACGTGTAGACGGCTTTCGCCATCGTTCTTATACCCAGTTGCTCCAATACGTGTTGTTCCGGTCGGCCTTTCACGTCTGCCAGCATCTGGTTAAAACTCCTGGCGATCGCTTCCGGCGAACTGATGTCGAACTTATGTCCATACTTGCGCGCGAACGCGATAAAAGGATTGAGCTTTTCCTCATCCGGCACATCGTGCACGCGGTAAGGGAATGGTATCTCTTTCTTGTTAATTTTGATCTTATTCACGTTCTCAGCCACCGTACGGTTGGCCAGCAACATGAACTCCTCGATCAACTGGTGTGCTTCCTTGCTTTCCTTTACGACAATACCGAGCGGCTTGCCTTTCTCATCTAGTTTGAACCGCACTTCGGTGGAGGAAAAGTTGATCGCACCCTTGGAGAAACGCTTCTTGCGCAGCTTCTGGGCGATGCCGTTGAGAAGCAATATTTCTTCTCCGTATAGTCCTTCACCGCTTTCGATGATCTCCTGCACCTCTTCGTATGAGAAGCGGTGGTTAGAATGGATGACGGTTTTACCGAGCCATGATTGCTTCACCTCGCCCTTCGCATTCATATGGAAGACGGCGGAGAAAGTGAACTTGTCTTCCTTTGGACGCAGCGAGCACAACTCGTTCGATATTTTCTCGGGCAACATCGGGTTCACCCTGTCTGGGAGGTAAACCGATGTAGCGCGTTTGTATGCTTCATCGTCCAACTGTGTATTCGGCTCTACATAATAGCTTACATCGGCAATGTGAACACCGATCTCGAACACGCCGTCCCTTAACGGGCGGATGGAAATGGCGTCATCGAAATCCTTTGCATCCACCGGATCGATCGTGAAGGTGAGCACCTCCCGGTAGTCTTTTCTTTTCCGGATCTCGGCGGCGCTGAGCACTTCCGGTAACCTTTCGGCTTCCTCCATCACGTCGTCGGGGAAGCTCAGGGGAAAACCATTTTCGGCGAGCAGTTCCTGCATCGCCGCGTCGTTGGCATCTTCCTGCGACATGATCTTCACAACTTCCCCTGTCGGCTTCTTATCGTCTGCTCCCCATTGTTTGAGGCGTACCACTACCCTGTCCTTGTCCTTAGCTCCCTTTAACTGGTCCAGTGGCACATAGAAGTCAGGCATTGGTTTATCCGTATCGGCGATGAAAAACGCGAAGCTGGGCGATACCTGCATATGGCCGACGAATTCGGTTTGCTTGCGGGTCTTCACTTCCACAACCCGGCCCTCCCTTTTGAGGGAGCGTTCATTTTGTTTGGTCACTTTCACGATCACCTCGTCCCCGTTCATGGCGGTGTTGAAATTATTGGGACGGATCAACACATCATCTTTACCGTCACCGATCACGGCGTAACCGATACCGGACCTGGTGATCTCGAGAATCCCTTTCAATGCCTGGGTACCCCTGCCTTGTTTACCTGTATGCGGTTTCGGTTTATCCTTTTTCCTGCTCATTCGAAGTGAATTTAAAGTTTCTGACGAAAGACATCAGCAAATCGTCAAATTGCCTGCCCTCATTAAACAAAAATTTGTGCCGGATCGGGAGAACGTACAATGGGAGGTCTGTAAGCTGGTCACTGAACTTCATAAAGCGCATCGCGTCCTTCTCGGTAGTGACGATGAATTTCGCCGGAGCGTCGATCCGCTCATAGCGACGCCTGATCTCGTTCAGGTCATCGATGGTGAAGATATGATGATCCGAGTAATCGAGCTGGTAATAAGTCTCAGAGTGATTAAATATGTAATCTTTTAGCGGCTGGGGGTTCGCGATACCGCAGACCAGTAGAATCTCGTCTTGTTTGGTGATGGAACGCTGGTGTTGTGACGCGATATGGTAAGGTATCCCATAGTCGATCGTGGTAAAGAAGACTTTCTGGTGCGGAAGCGGTTGAATTTCGCGGATGGTCACGCGTTTTTTCTCAATGTCAAGGTCCGGGGGACATTTGCTCACCACGATCACGTCGGCGCGCCGGTACGAACTGCGCTCATCCCTCAGGTCACCGGTAGGAAGGAAAATGTCGTAAGTGAAGAGGTTGGCGTATTCGGTGAGCAGGATGTTTAGCCCCGCTTTCACTACCCGGTGCTGGAACGCGTCGTCTAGCACCACTACCTGCAGGTCGGGACGGTCGTGCAACAGCTGCGGTACCGCGTCCAGCCGTTCTTCTCCTACGGCAACGGCAACGTCCGGGAACTTCACATGGAACTGCATGGGTTCATCACCGATCTCCAGGGCGGTGGTACGATCATTGGCCAAAAGGTAACCGCGAGTCTTTCGTTTATAGCCACGGCTTAAAGTGGCCACTTTCAGGTCGCGATGCAGTACGCCCACGATGTATTCTACCATGGGAGATTTTCCGGTTCCGCCAACGGCCAGGTTGCCCACGCAGATCAATGGAAAATTGAAGGTGGCCGACCTGAGGTAACCTTTATCATAAAGCCGGTTGCGAATGGTGATGACCAGTCCGTAGAGCAGGGCGAAAGGGAGCAGCAGAACACGAAAGGATTTAAGGAAAAGCGTATTCAGGTTCATCTAAGCGTCGTTTGACATTCGATCACTTTGTCTGGCGTGATGCAAAAGTTCAAAGGTATATCAAATTGATGGGTATCGTCTACCTGCTCAACCGGTTCGAAGTAGCTGAAGCCCACCTTGACCACATCTTCGCGGCAAAGGGCAAGGAAGCGGTCGTAGAACCCTTTACCAAAGCCTACGCGGTAACCGCGCTTGTCGCAAATGAGCATGGGCAGGAAGACGAGATCAATCTCTTTCGGATCGATCTCCCAACCGTCAGCGGGTTCTTCGATACCAAATTCGTTCAGGTAGAACTCGGTGTAATCATTTACTGAAAGGGCCTTCATTGTTAAAGCCTTGAGATCTGTAACGGGATAGGTAACCCGCAGCCCGGGTACCATATGCGCCAGGTAATTGCTGAATAAAAAAGCATTGG
>JAJTCI010000174.1 GCA_021323155.1 Chitinophagaceae bacterium
AAGTCACCTACCGCTAAAATACCGGAAGAGAACCTATAGGTATTCGTCTCCTTTATTTCTTTTTACTTCGGCAACGTATTGCTTTATGTCCTGCTCTTTTTCTCTTTTGCAGATCATAAGCACATCGTCCGTATCAACTAAAATGAAATCATCGAGACCTTGCAACACAACGAGTTTATTTTCTGGTACGGAAACCATCGAATTGGTGGCGTCGATAACGATCACGTTGTTACCGGCAACCGCGTTACCCAGGTAATCTTTCTCCAGGTTTTCGTAAGCGCTGTTCCACGTACCAAGGTCGCTCCATCCGAAAGAAGAAGGGATCACGTACACGTTATCCGACTTCTCCATGATGGCATAATCAATAGAGATATTCGTGCATAAAGGGTAGATCCGTTCAATAGCTGGCAATTCTTCGCCTGTATTGAAGTGTTGCTTTTCTCCTTCAAACACCTCGAACATTTCCGGTTCAAACTGTTCGAAGGCCTTTACGATATTCTTTACCTTCCATACAAATATCCCTGCGTTCCAAAGGAAATCGCCACTGGCGATGAACGTCTTTGCAAGTTCAAGGTTGGGCTTCTCTGTGAATGTTTTCACCTTGTAGATGTTGTCCGCCACCGATAAAGGTTCATGCTGTATGTAGCCATACCCGGTATTCGGTTGTGTGGGCGTAATACCAAGTGTAACAAACGCTTTTATGTCGCTGACAAATTCCAACGCTTTGCGACATATATTCCTGAAGGCTTCGTTGTCTGTAATCAGGTGGTCGCTGGGCGCGATGATCAGCGCCGCCTCCGGGTCTTTCTGCAATAATTTGTAGGATATCCAGGCGACACAGGGCGCAGTATTCTTTCTACTTGGCTCGGACAGGATATTGCCGGGTTTTATTGTTGGCAGTTGTTCCAGTACGATATCGGTATATTCTTGTGACGTTACGACGTAAATATTTTCTTCGGGTATAAAGGCGGCAAACCGCTCATAGGTCCACTGTATCAGCGTTTTTCCCGTGCCGAGTATATCGAGGAACTGCTTGGGATATGCTACTCTGCTCTTGGGCCAAAACCTGCTACCGATCCCACCGGCCATAATAGCCACATACTGGTGTTTGTTCATTTAATCTACTTAAGCGGGGGCAAAAATAGCTGGTTGTATTGAGAATAAGTGGTTTTAAACGATTCCCTCGCGCACCAGGTCATGCAGGTGTAGCATACCGGCGTAGGCTGAACCCTGGGTAACGATCAGCTGGCTGATATCATTCTTACGTAACAGGTCCAGGGCGTCTACGGCCAGCGCCTCGGGTTCGATAGTTTTTGCCGTAGGGGAGTAGATATCCTTTGCTGTTATCGTATTGAGATTTTCTCCGTTTTCAAGCATCCTGCGTAGGTCGCCATCGGTGATGATACCCACTACGCCATCCTGGTCATTCAGGACCGCGGTGGCGCCCATCCGTTTTTCACTGATCTCCACGATGATCTCCCGCAGCGATGCACTGGTTTTAACTGCCGGCTTTTGGTTATTCGCGCAAAGATCCTTTACCCTCAGGTACAGCTTCTTTCCAAGCATTCCCCCCGGGTGGAACTTAGCGAAGTCATCACCCGTAAACCCGTTCAGCTCCATCAGGCATACCGCAAGCGCATCGCCCATCACCATTTGGGCGGTTGTGCTGCTGGTAGGCGCAAGGTTATTGGTACAAGCCTCCTGGCTCACAGTGGTATTCAAAACATGGTCCGAGTTCTTTGCAAGGAAAGAATCGATACTTCCCACCATGCCGATCAGCGGGTTACCAAAGTTCTTGATCAGGGGCACCAGCACCTTTATCTCGGGGCTTTCGCCGCTTTTGCTGATGATGAGTACCGCATCGTCTTGTTGGATCATGCCTAAATCACCATGGATGGCGTCGGCCGCATGCATAAAAAGCGAGGGAGTCCCGGTGGAATTCAGGGTAGCGACGATCTTCTGGGCAACCACCGCACTTTTGCCGATGCCGCTTACCACCAGGCGTCCGCCCGCGGAATGAATAGCCTGGACGGTTTTCTCAAAACGGTCGTCAATAAAATCAGCAAGATTACTAACGGATTCCGCCTCTAACCGGATGGTCCTTAGGGCGGTTTCCCTGATGGAAACACTCATGGCCCGCAAAGTTAAACTTTAACAACCTAAGAGATAAGGATAAACTGTATGTACATTAACTTCGTTTCCCTTTCAAAAAACGGCCTGCCCGTTCAGAGAAACCGGGCACCCAATACCGGTACAATTGCCTTACTCTTCTTCAATTTTAAGCGAATTGTTCCGGGATTTTATATATCTTATTGTTTGATTATTAATGAGGAGAGGATTTTATTATGCCAACTAAAAAAGCTCCGGCCCGCGCGGCTGTGAAAAGCGCGAAAAAGGCCCCGGCTACTAAATCTGCAGCAAAGGCGCAACATGGGTTCGATATCTATTCAGCACTCCAGGAATATTTCGGCTTCGATAAGTTTAAGGGAACACAGGAGCAGGCGATAAACAGCCTGCTGAATGGTAAGGATACCTTCGTTATTATGCCCACTGGCGGGGGCAAAAGCCTCTGTTACCAGCTGCCGGCTATGATCCAGGAGGGCTGTGCTATTGTAGTGTCTCCGCTGATTGCGTTAATGAAGAACCAGGTAGACCTGGTACGCGGCTATAGTGAGAATGATAACGTGGCCCACTTTCTCAACTCCTCGCTCACTAAAGCACAGCAAAAAGAAGTAAAGGAAGACCTTACCAATGGCAAGACCAAGCTCCTTTATGTGGCGCCGGAAACGCTGACAAGGCAGGATAACCTGGATTTCTTTTCCGATCTTAATATCTCGTTTTTCGCTGTTGATGAAGCGCACTGTATTTCCGAGTGGGGCCATGACTTCCGGCCGGAATATCGCCGCCTTCGTGAGATGATGGATATCATCAACCCCGATATCCCGGTGATGGCGCTTACCGCTACTGCTACACCGAAAGTGCAAAGCGATATCGTAAAAAACCTTGACCTCCGCGAACCGGATATTTATATCTCTTCCTTTAACCGGGGAAACCTCTATTACGAGATCCAACCGAAGATTAAGAAGGAAGACACAGTCAAGCATATCGTAAAATTCATCTCTCAAAACAGGGGGAAAAGCGGGATTATTTATACGCTCAACCGTAAAACGACGGAGGAGCTGGCGGAATTACTGGAGGCTAATAATATCAAAGCGGTCGCGTACCACGCGGGCCTCGATAGCAAGACTCGTGCTGATCGGCAGGACCAGTTCCTGAATGAAAAAGTGCAGGTGATCGTCGCCACCATCGCATTTGGGATGGGCATTGACAAACCAGACATCCGTTTTGTCATCCACTTCAATATTCCCAAGTCAATTGAAAATTACTACCAGGAAACCGGTCGCGCTGGTCGCGATGGACTGGAAGGCAAATGCATACTTTATTATTCGCACAAGGACGTTTCAAAGCTGGAACATTTCATGCGTGATAAACCCCTTGCCGAGAGGGAAGTGGGCGCTCAACTGATCAACGAGACCGTTGCCTATGCGGAGACGTCTGTTTGCCGCAGGAAGGTATTGCTGCATTATTTTGGCGAAGATTGGGATGGTACGAATTGTAAAAACTGTGATAACTGTCTTCACCAGAAGGAAAAGACGGAAGCGAAAGAAGGCGCGGTGAAAGTATTGAAGGCGGTGAAAGCACTGGATGGTCGTTTTGTGACCGATTATGTTGTAACACTACTCACTGCCCGGCCCAATCCGCAGATCGCTATGTATCGCCATGACTCACTTGAAGTGTATGGCGCGGGTAGGGATGAGGAACCGCATTACTGGAATAGCCTCGTTCGCCAGATGTTGCTGGAAAACCTGATCCGGAAAGACATTGAAGAATACGGGTTGCTGAAAATGACCGATAAGGGAGAGAAGTTCCTGAAGAAACCCACGTCATTCAAGATCGTGATGAACAACCTCTTTGAAGAAGCCAATGCAGATGATGAGGAAGGAGAAAACGGCGGAAGTAGCAGCGCCGCTACCGATGAGAAGCTATTTGAGATGCTTAAGGAACTGCGTCAGGTAGAAGCCCGGAAAAAGGGGCTGCCTCCTTTCGTGATCTTCCTGGAATCTTCGCTATTGGATATGGCTACGGCCTATCCCACTACCATCCAGGAGCTGGAGAAATGCCAGGGTGTGAGCAAGGGCAAGTCTATCCGCTATGGAAAACCGTTCGTTGACCTCATCGCCCGGTACGTGGAAGAAAACGACATTGAGAAGCCGGATGAGTTCGTGATGAAGAGCGTGGCCAACCGGAACAATAATAAGATTTACATCATACAGAACGTGGATAAGAAGATCCCGCTGGAGATGATCGCCAGGAACAAGGATCTGAAGCTGGATGCCTTGCTGGAGGAGATGGAGACCATCGTTGCCAGCGGCACCAAGCTCAACCTCAATTACGCCATTGATGACATGCTGGACGATCACGAGCAGGATGAGATCATCGATTATTTCCGGAGCTGCGACACCTCCAGCCTGCAGGTGGCCCAGGAAGAGCTCGCAGAGGGGGATTATAACTGGGAGCAGCTGAAGATCATGCGCATAAAGTTCATATCCGAATACGGAAACTGATGTCCAGGCATCGTATTTTGCCGGCCCATGCGTGATGCGCGTGGGCCCTTTTAGTTATAAAAGCTTTAGTAATACCAGAATCGGACAGAAATAGCCGCTTGCTAAATATTTCTTAACGGTCATAAGTTATTTGGGTATTGAATCCAGTCAAAATCCAATTTTTTATGAAAGCCACCCAAAAAGCTACCAAGAGTCAGCGGCTCAACCTGGCAAAACTGCTGCAAAACCTCACCGTCCTGTTTGAATCGCCAGAAAAGAAACAGTTCCGGCGATTGAAAGACTTTATCACAGGTTAAGCAAGATCCTGCCGCCGGGCAGGATTTTTTATGTGGAAATGCACTGCCATGGAATCTTCATATAAAAGCAAAGCATGGCAGAGATTATTACCAACTTCCGAACTGTTCGACCAAAATCAGCCCATCCCGCGAAAAAGTTGGTCCCGCGGGTTGACCTGACTCCGATGGTAGACCTGGGATTTCTCCTTATCACTTTTTTCATTTTTACAACCTCAGCGGCGCAGCCCGTAGCTATGAAGCTTAATTTGCCTGCAGATGGAGATAGTCTCCAAACGGCCGAAAGCAAAACCCTGAACCTCGTGCTAGGCGCACGTAACAGGGTTTTTTTCTACACGGGAAACGCTGTGGGGAATGCCGGGTGTACCGATTTTTCCCCAGACGGCCTAAGAAGTATGGTCAGGCAAGCCCGGGAACGAATTGCCAGGAATTTTGGTGACGCAGACCAGCTCGTGGTGCTCATCCGTCCCACAAAAGAATCTTCTTATATGAACCTGGTTGATATACTGGATGAGATGGTGATTCTAGGCATTAAGAAATATGTGTTGTTGGAGGAACCCGGTCCGGATATAATGAGTTCTTTACGCCCTACCCCCGGTTGTTAATACCTTTCACATTTCTGGCATTTAAATTGTTTT
>JAJTCI010000008.1 GCA_021323155.1 Chitinophagaceae bacterium
AATTCATATGAAGGGTACCATGATACGGGCGATTTTGTATTCTCCGGCCTGCTGGCGCCCGCGTTCAATGGACTGTCCACTTCTTCCCTTATAACGATCGAGCGGACCGCATGGTGGCTGCATATAGCGGGTATTTTCGCATTCCTGAACTATCTCCCCTACTCCAAGCACCTGCACATATTGCTGGCCTTTCCGAATGCGTATTATATGCGGATCGGTCCACAGGGCAAGATGGACAATATGCCGGAGATACAGAAGGAGGTGATGTACGCGATGCAACCGGAGACGGTTCCTGTTGACGCTGCACCTGCGGAACACAAGAAGTTCGGGGCGAAAGACATTTTCGATCTCAGCTGGCGCAACCTGATGGATGCCTATAGCTGTACGGAGTGCGGGCGTTGTACCGCTGCCTGTCCGGCCAACCAGACCGGCAAACTCCTGAGCCCTCGTAAGATCATGATGGACACGCGTGACCGGGCCGAGGAGGTAGGAAGGAATATCAATAAGAACAAGCAGTTCACAGATGATAATAAAAGCCTGCTGCGTGATTATATACTGGAAGAGGAATTGCGTGCCTGCACTACCTGTAATGCATGCGTGGAAGAATGCCCGGTTGGTATCAGCCCGCTGAATATCATCCAGCAGTTGCGCCGTTACCTTGTTATGGAAGAAAGCAATGCGCCGGCGGAGTGGAACGCGATGTTCAGTAATACGGAGAATAATTTCGCACCGTGGAAATTGTCACCAGATGACAGGGATAAATGGGCGCGGGAAATGAACTCATAACTGGCGATGGTATATATCCTGTGTTCAGGAAACCGTATCGTCCACTTCTTTAATTTGCTTCTCTACTTTTTCCTTCATCTCCTCCGGGTGCTCAATTTTATGCACTGTTCCCTTGTCTTTAATGATCCTCCAGATCTGGATAATGGCGGTAGCGGCGAATATGCCGCCTATGATCCAGTTGAGCAGGCTTTGGCTGGCATTAAGCGAATCCACCATCAGGCGGCCGCCGAAGATAAAGATGCAGTTGCCGGCAAAAGTACCTATTGCAATACCGAGAATATAGATGTTATAAAAGCTCGCCTTGGGCAACAATATCCCTTTAGTAAACAAGACCGTGCTCCAGCCAAACCAGAACGGTATCTGCGCGGGCGTGACCGCGCACATCATCATACCAAGGAAGAAGCGGTGGATGGTGCTGCTAAGGATCACATTTTCATCAACGGAGGGGTTCAATGCCGCGTAGAAGCTGGATGCCGCAAGTGCGACCACGATGAATAAGGTTACCCATTCCAGTATCTTCAGTAATAATTTTTGCTTGCGCACCCAGTCCATCGCAACGAGCGAGACCCTTACATAAATGGCTTCCACCACCAGGGATCCAAGCGCGAATTTTAACGCGGGTGCCAGTCCGTCGGATGCGGATATCTGCATGGCAGCGATGTTCAATGTTCCCAAAGGCAGCGTGCCCAGGAAGCTTACCAACATGCCCACCCAGAAGACCTTATTCAGCGAAGTGGATTTCATTTCAAGGCATGCAAAATAAGGGAAATGAATCAGAGTTTGCAATCGAGGTCGGCCTGGTGCATGATCTTGAAGAAGCGCCGTGCCTTCATGAGATACCGGTATCCTTCCCCGAATTTCCAGTAAGGCACACCCAGCTGTTTATGATTGCTGCGGCCGATCCTGTACATGTGCTCCCAGTGTTTGGCGATCTCGGCGATGGCCTCCGTATAACTCATGCCGCAGTCGTAGATATGGTTGGGCTCCGCTCCCACGCCGTTATACTCCAGTATCATGATGTTCTTACCGGCTTTGAGATCTTCCACGGAACTGCATTTCAAATCATACCGGCCGAAATAAAAATCACCGGCCTCAAGGCTTATCGCATCAAAGACAGCGGTGAGCCGATCATCGATCTCTTTGTGCAGGTTGATGAAGTTCGCACCCCGGTTGTGGTTACCCGCTATGCTCAGGTAATATTTTTGATCGGCAGGTATTATTTCTTCAAAGCGTGCGCCATGGCGGATGGTCATTTCCTCTGTCCTGAATTTAGCCTTCGGATGCGCTTCTATGAGTTCCTGTAACGTTGATGTACCATTACCGGTAACCGACATGTAGTCCTTGGCAATAAACCCCGTTACCACGCCTTTCTCCTCACCCGGGTAACGGATATGAAAGACGCTGAACTCCATGGGCAATTCGACCATGTCCTGTATGATGTAGTCAACGGTGACGTGTTGATGGTAATATTGTAACTGGGCTTCGTTCTCCAGTTTACGGACCAGCATGCCTTTCATGCCCACGTCGGGTTTGCCCAGGATCGGGTAAGTAAACCCCATGGCCTTCACTTCAGCCTTGAGGTGCTCGAAGCTTAGTGTCGGATCGATATATATCGTCTTCGGATAATACTTCTTGGGTAGCTGTTCGTACATTTCCCGCTTACTTTCGCCCTCGAAACCGGAGAACTCAAGTGTTGGATTGGCCGGTGACACCCACCAGAAATGGCGGGCCCGGATCGCATAATAGATCCATAGGAACCCTAGCGGAGTATAGATCAGGTAGAAAGGCCACAATTCCCAGTTCGTGAGCTTGGTCCAGAAACTTTTCAAATCGTCAGAATTGGCGACAAAAATAAAGGTTATGCTGCTGAAAGGGTGGATTTTAATTGTAATCGCCGCTGCTTTGGACCATCCCGCTTTTTCCTTATGAATTTGCCATCTTGCTCAATTGCAAGTATTTTCGCAGCCTCTAATAAGTCAGTGAGTCATTTGGTCATCGAGTCAGTAAGGTGATAGCCTTCGCTTGAATGACAAATTGACTTCCTGACCAATGACTAAAACAAAAATATGGCTTACGATGTAATTGTAATTGGCAGCGGACCCGGTGGTTATCCAGCGGCGATCAGGGCTTCACAACTGGGATTTAAAGTAGCGATCATTGAGAAAGAAAGCCTCGGCGGTATTTGCCTGAACTGGGGTTGTATTCCCACCAAAGCACTTCTAAAAAGCGCGCAGGTGTTTGAATACGCCAAGCATGGAAGTAGCTACGGGATCAATATCAGCGGTGCCCAGGCGGACTTCGGCGCGGTAATCAAACGCAGCCGTGGTGTGGCCGATAAGATGAGCAAGGGCGTGCAGTTCCTGATGAAGAAAAATAAGATCGATGTGATCATGGGTCATGGCCGCGTAAAGGCAAAAGGACAGGTGGAAGTGACGGCGGCTGACGGAAAGAAACAAACAGTAGACGCAAAGTATATTATTCTCGCGACGGGCGGGCGGGCGCGGCAACTGCCCAACCTGCCGATCGATGGCAAGCAGGTGATCGGTTACCGGGAGGCGATGGTCCTGCCCCAGCAACCGAAGAGCATGATAGTTGTAGGCAGCGGCGCGATCGGCGTTGAATTCGCTTATTTCTATAACAGCCTGGGCACAAAAGTGACGATCGTTGAGTTTATGCCGAGGATCGTGCCTGTAGAAGACGAGGATATTTCGAAAGAGCTGGAAAAGCAATACAAGAAGCAGGGCATCGAGATCATGACCAAAGCCTCTGTTGAAAAAGTGGAAGCTTCCGGCAACGGGGTGAAAGCGCTGGTGAAGAAAGAAGATGGCAGTACCATAACGCTGGAAGCGGAGATCGTACTGAGTGCGGTGGGTGTGGTGGCCAATATCGAAGACCTTGGCCTGGAACAAACGGGTGTGAAGACCGACAAAGGAAGGATCGTTATTGATAAATATTGCCAGACCAACGTGCCGGGCATTTACGCCATCGGCGATTGTGTTCCCAACCAGGCATTGGCGCATAAGGCGGCAAAAGAGGGCATCCTTGCGGCGGAACACATTGGGTATAACGAAAAGAAGTTTCATCATATGCCGGAAGCGATGGATTTCGGCAACATACCGGGCTGTACGTATTGCTCGCCCGAGATCGCGAGCGTAGGCTTTACTGAAAAAGGCGCGAAAGACGCAGGTTACGAGGTGAAAGTGGGTAAGTTCCCCTTCATGGCTTCCGGTAAAGCAAGCGCGGCCGGGTCAACTGAAGGATTCGTAAAAGTTATTTACGACGCTAAATACGGTGAGTTTCTCGGCTGTCATATGATCGGCAACAACGTTACCGAGATGATCGCTGAAGCTGTTGTGGCGAGGAAGCTGGAGACCACGGCGCATGAAATTCTAAACGCTGTCCATCCCCACCCTACCATGAGTGAAGGGATGAAAGAAGCGACAGCCGCGGCATATGGTGAAGCGATCGACATCTAATACAATACTTCGCAAGTAAAGGGGCTGCTACGCAGCTCTTTTTTATTGATATGCCTCCAACAGCATCGCGATCATATTGCAGTTCTCGATATACCGGCTGAAATTGATCTTCCCCGGTGTGTCGGTGGGCTTGTGGTAATCCGGATGGTCTTCTACGCCGAGGTATAAAAATGGTATGCCGAGTTTATGGAACACGTGATGGTCACTTTGTTTGGTCCAGTCATCCAGGTCATTACCCGTATCGTGCCCCATCAACAAAGCCACGTTGACCTTTTCCTGTACAGCGTCCACGAGGTAGCGAAGTTTCGGGTAATGGGATATCCCTGAAGCGAATATTTCATTCTTATCGCTTCGCGCGATCATATCCATATTTAGATTCAATAACACATTCGATGTGCTTTTCTCAGCTGCAAACCATTTAGCGAAAGCCTCCGCGCCTTCAAGGCCGGATTCTTCCCTGTCGAATGCTGCAAACACGAGTGAATATTCGTGCGGGTGTTGTTTAAAGTATTTGGCCATGGCCAGGAGGCATGCCGTACCACTGGCGTTATCATCGGCGCCGTAGAATGTTTTACCATTCCGTATCCCCAGGTGATCATAGTGGGCGGAAACGACGATAAAGTTCGAAGGATACCTGGTGCCTTTTATCCATCCGACAACATTCCGGATTTCGGAACTGCCATTGATCGGGCGCGCCATGCGCCGATCTAACAAGGAACCACCGAAACTATCTACGCCAGCAGCTCTCATCCTTTCCATTACTCGCTGCGCAGCCAACTGGTGGCCGGTTGATCCAGGTGCACGGCCTTGGCAGGCATCCGAGGCAAGGAAAAGCAAGTCGCTTATTATTTGTGCACTATCCAGCAAACGTACAGGCGTAGCGTGATTCTTTGATGCCGCCGCCGCTCGTTGTTCAGTCAATGAAGGGTAAGGCTGTCCCGTGTCTTGTGAAACAGGGCGAGGCGCACAGGCGAAAAGTACCAGGAGAAATGCAATCATTGCTTTCATTTGTGGGGCCAGTTTACTGTTTCGTGTATTTCCAGTTGCGTTGTTTTCCCTCTGCCATCCACTCCAGCGCCTGATCTATGCGCTTTTCCCGGGTAGCTTCCGTCTTGGCCCCTGTGATCCATTCCACATACTCCCGTTTACAGGAAGGACTGAACGCATCAAAGGTGGTTTTCGCTGCTTTATTCCTTTTCAATGCCGCGGTAAAGTACCCCGGGATAACGAGGTCGGGCTTTGGTTTCTTTTCCCTAGACGGAGGTTTGACACCTTCATCATTCAGCTTCTTCGCCTGCTTAATAAAATCGATAATCGCTTTATCCGGTGGCAGATCGTCGACGCTTTCGATGCGGCCGAGGTTACCCATTGCCTCGCCACCCTGGTTCGACCTTTCCTGCAGGTAGCCCTTCGGGTCTTTGATCAACGAATGCTTCCAGAAGCCGAACACCGCGTGTTGTTTAAAGCTGGCAAAGCTGCAAAACGGGCCTTTATAATCGAAAGAGGGCATGCCCCATTTGATCGTCTCTTCCACATCTGGATTGCCCTGGTGTATTAATTCGCGGAGGTGCTTCAATATAGGCTTCGCGAAAGGCTGCGCTTTCGCGACATAGGCGTCTACCCTTTTGTCTTTTTTCCCCATATACAGCGGTTTTAGCATTACTCAAATATAAAAAAATGAGTTTTGATGAGCGGCCCTTCTTTTAAAAACAAAACTTCTATTTTTAGTGTATGAAAAAGATCACCCGCATAATACTCTTTAGCGCACTGCTATTCAGCTTTTGTTCAGCATTCTCTCAAACCCCCGCCACCACTACAATCATCGTGTTCCGGCATGCTGAGAAAGACACCGCGAAACTGGACCCTTCACTTTCAAAAGAAGGCAAAACAAGAGCGGAGAACCTTGTACTCGCGCTACGCGATTTTACGCCGGATGCGGCCTATTCAACGAATTATAATCGTACCAGATCAACGGTGGCCCCTCTCGCCAAAAAGTTCAATCTCGAGGTACAGGTCTACGATGCACGGGACCAGAAGTCTTTCGCCGAACAATTGAAGGCAATGACCGGAAAGACGATCGTAGTTGCGGGACACTCCAACACGGTTCCGAGGCTGGTGAACCTGTTGGCAGGTGTTGACAAGTATCCTGACCTGGAAGACTCCGTGTATAACCAGATATACATCGTGAAAATAACCGATGGTGTACCCACGGTGGAGATCAAACAATACTAAAAAAGTAAGTCCCGCTTAGGCGGGACTTACTTTTTATACAAGTTGTTATTTAGCGCTGCTGTGCTAGCGAACTGCCAAAGACTTTTTTCAGCAAGTCCGTTACACGGGCAACAGGATCTGTCCGGATCTTGATCTCCTCGTTCTTGATCTCGTGGAACAAGGCGTTGACTGCCCGGTCCGTTACGTAAGCACTGAGATCCGTGGTCACAGGTTTATTTGAAATCTTATTGTACAGAGAGAACACATCCTCCCAATATTTGGTGGCGTTGGTTTTTGCCAGGGCGTTATTGATAACAGGCCTGAATGTATTGATGAGCACCTGGGTGGTCTTCTGCCTGAAGTAAGCTGTGGCAGCGGTATCACCACCACGCAGGATATTTACGGCATCCTGGATCGTCATTTGGCGGATGGCATCGATGAATATAGTACCGGCTGATTTCGCAGCGTCTTCGGCCGCCCGGTTCATCGCAAGGATCGCTTTATCTACCGTACTTCCCAGTCCAACCGCCCGCAGCGCATTTTCTACTTTTTGGGCTTCCGGTGGCATCCATATCTTGTGGATCGCGCTGGCGAAAAAACCATCCGCGATAGATAAACGGCCACTGCTATTCTGTGCACCGATCTCTAAGGCCTGTTTCAACCCTGCAGCGATCTCCGATTGCGTGAGCCCGCCGGTGTTAAGGTCACCAAGTACATTCCTGGCGGTTTCGCAACTCGTTGCGAGCATCATCACCGGGATGGCGAGTATTAAGAGCTTTTTCATGTAAACTTATTTGTGCTTTTGACTTTAAAATTTGTGCCAGTTTAAGCCCAAACTGTTAATAAGCAGGTAACTGGGCATAAAAAAGCCCGCGCGTCGCGGGCTGCTGATCGTATTCAGTAATGTTTACCTGCCAAAAACTTTTTTAAGTATATCCGTGGTTCTCGCTACCGGGTCCTTCCGGATCTTCATTTCCTCCAACGCTACCTGGTAAAACAGGCCTGCCAGCGCTTTCTCTGTAACGTATGCAGGCAGGTCGGTATTAACGGGCTCCTTGCCCACCTTGTTATAGCTGGAGAAAACGGTATTCCAGTGTTTGGTAGCATTGACTTTTTCCAGTGACCGCTCAATAACCGGGCGAAATGCCTGGGTCAATGATTGGGTTGTTTTCTCCCTCAGGTATTTGGTGGCGGCAGAATCCCCTCCCCTTAAGATGCCCCAGGCATCCTGGAAACTCATCTGTTTGATCGCATTTACGAATATCGGTGCGGCGTCCTTAGCAGCGTCTTCTGCCGCGCGGTTCATTGAGAGGATGGCTTCGTCTACCTGTTTACCCAAGCCAAATTTCCGCAGTGTGGTTTCGACTTTCTTCGCTTCTTCCGGCATCAGGATCTTGAGTGCCGCGTCCTTGAAAAAGCCATCAACGGCGGATAACTGCTTCGCTCCCTGTGTAGTTCCTGTTTCCAGGGCTTCCTTGAGCCCGGCAACTACGTCGGCCGTGGTGAGTGAATCTGCCTTACCACCGGGTATGATCTTATTCAAGGTAGAATCTTTGCCAGTTGCTTTCTTGATCAAACCTTTCAGGCCCTGTGCGTTCGCCGCAAAAGATGTAAGCAGGATGGAAAATAAAACTAGAACGGTTTTCATGGAGGGAATGTTAGGTCCAAATATACCAGCAGCTTTTTATAAGGGCAGGTTAAAAAGCCCCCGGATACCAATGAGACCAAATCTTTACTTTCGTTCTATGCAACTGTCAGCCTGGGAAAAGGAGAGTTTTTTTGCCCCGCAGGACATCGTGATTATTGGGAGCGGCCTGGTAGGTCTATGGTGTGCCCGTGAACTTGCGATCCACCGTCCCGGGACAAAAATCACGATCCTGGAAAGGGGTTTTATACCCGCAGGAGCTTCAACACGTAACGCCGGTTTCTCTTGTTTCGGCAGCCCCACAGAGTTATTAAACGATGTTGCTTTGCTTGGCGCAGATCGCATGTGGGAGATCGTCGAAATGCGGTACCAGGGAATGCAGAAGATTACCCAGGTTTTTAATGAGGACCTAATCGATTATGAGCGGTCTGGCGGTTACGAAGTGTATACAAATCCCCGTAACGAGACATTTTCAGCTCAGGTAGAGTGGCTCAACCAGGGATTGCATAGGATCTCGGGCCGCGAGCAGTGCTTTACATGGGCCGATTCAAAACTCGGCGAATTTGGTCTCCACGGCTTTGCGTCGATGATTGAAAATGAACTGGAAGGCTTTCTCCATAGCGGCAAGCTACTCCAGGCATTGGTTCGGGAAGTGCAGAACCTGGGTGTACAGGTATTCGCTGGTGCAGCGGTTAGTGGCTGGGAGCAATTCAATGGAAAGATCAGCGTGGACTGCAAAGGCGGGTGGTCTTTTTCAACCGAACGTTTGCTGGTTTGCACCAATGCTTTTACGTCGTTATTATGCCCGGGTGTCAGGGTATTACCCGGGAGAGGTCAAGTGATACTCACATCACCGGTGCCGGGATTGAAACTGCGAGGCGCGTTCCATTTTGAGGACGGCTTCTACTATTTCCGCAACCTCGGCGAGAGGGTCTTACTGGGTGGGGCGAGGAACAAAGCTTTTGAAACTGAGCAGACGACGTCCATGGACACGTCGGAGGCCATTCAATCCGCACTTGAAGACTTCGTTGCTACGCATATCTTACCCGGTGGGGCGTTCACTATTGAACAGCGGTGGAGCGGCATCATGGGGTTCACCGACGACAAGCAACCCATCCTTCAAAAAGTAGATGACCGCGTATATATAGCCGTTTCATGCAATGGAATGGGTGTAGCCCTGGCACCCATTATCGCAGAAAAAGTTTGTGAAATGATGAATTGAAGCAGCAGGGCTGTCACCGCTATCTTATTTTTGTAACATGTTGATCAGCCGACTACCTGTAATAATCTTGCTCGCCTTCCTGGTTTCATGTAAAGATGACGATGATGATGACGAGATTATAACCCCCCCAGTGCCAGCACCGGCCACGCTCGCGTATAACATTGTCAAGGTCTATCCCCATGACACCGCTTCATTCACCCAGGGACTGCAATGGCACAATAATTTTCTTTATGAAGGCACCGGGCTGGAAGGACGAAGCACACTACTGAAGGTGAATTTACAGGATGGTAAAGCGGTGCAGCGGGTAGATCTTGACAAGGCTTTTTTCGGTGAAGGAATAACCATCCTCGATGGCAAGATCTATCAACTAACCTGGCAAAACAAAAAGGTGTTTGTTTATAACCTGTCGAATTTTAAAAAGATCGCCGAATTTTCATGGGACAAGGAAGGCTGGGGCATTACCAATAACGGGCAACACCTGGTGATCAGCACCGGTGGCAACCAGTTGTATTTTGTTGACCCCGCCAACTTCAGCGTTCAGCGTACGCTTAACGTGAATGACAACTATGGGCCTGTTGGTGACCTCAATGAACTTGAATATGTGAATGGTAAAATTTATGCGAATAAATGGGGTAGTGATTACGTACTGGTGATCGATCCAACGAGTGGGTTGGTAGAAAGTCGCCTTGATTTCACCGGTATTCTTCAAAAAACCGGTATGCATTACGACGGTGCCGATGTGCTGAACGGTATCGCTTACGATTCTACAAAAAAGGTGCTTTACGTAACAGGGAAAAAATGGCCGGCGTTATACGAAGTGACCGTAAATAAATAGCACTGTTTACTTTTTCCGGATAACATAGATCACGGAACTGCATTTTGACACATCATCGAATGCACCCCAGTTGGAAAGCCAGCCATTCCAGAAGGCCGCAGGAAGGTTATTAAATCCATTTTTGTATTGTTCGCTAAGCATCGAGACATAAAAACTATCGAACCACATTGGCTTGTGGGCTACCACCTGCATTCCATGACGCTCGGCGAGAATGTCCATGCTATGCGGTGAAAAGTGGTATAGATGACGCGGCACGTCCCAAGCCGCCCAATGGGCTTCGTAGGTATCTGCGTCCAGGCTCGTGTAATTCGGAACTGCCACGAACAGCGTGCCCCGCGGTGCCAGCAGGCGATAAAATGTGTCCAAGTACCTGTGCAGATCGTGGACATGTTCCAACACATGCCACAAAGTGATCACGTCAAAATGGTTTGCCGGCTGATCACCTAGCTTTTCTATTGGCTGCAGTTCCAACTGGTGGTGTTGCCTGGCGTTCTGCCTTGCCGTTTCATCAGGCTCCAGGCCCGTCACCTCCCACCCTGCTTTCTGCATCAGGGCTGCGAAAGAGCCGGTACCGGCACCAATGTCCAGTAGTTTTCCTTTTCGCAACGTGGTCAGGTGAATGATCATCCGGCGCTTTGCACGCAGCGTATAGGTCCTCACCCAGTGATACAATTTGTTGATGATGCCCTTCTTTGTCTCTGAGTGGGACACATAAGCCTGCGATTGGTAATACGGCGCGATTGCTTCGCGTGAAGGAACGTTTTGCGTAAACCGCAGACTGCATGCGGCACATTCCCAAATATCGAACGCCTTTTTAGTCACCGTATGGTCAATAGCTGTGAATTTATGGCTGATATTACCATTGTCGCAGGCAGGGCATTGGCTGTATGTAACGATTTCACTCACAGGCGGCAAAGAAAGCAAAGTTTCGGTTAAAAATCCCACGGGCGGATCCGCTAATGATTTCTTTATTAACTTTCAAACCAGATGATCGGTAAACCATTGAAAAGGGTGTTCAACAGATTGCAAAAGCTTGCCTTTTTCATTCCCTTCACCTGGTACTTTCTTGCTTTTACCCTTATCGGGCTGCTCACCTGGCGGTGGCTAAAGGACAGGGAATTAGTGGCCGGCACTTCATACCACGATATATTCTCCCTACTTCTGGAAGTGATGCTTGTTTTCGCGGGGATCATGCTGGCAGTGGCGCTCTTGTCGGTCTTTGCATCCTGGATGCTGTTCTATTATAATCGAAAAAAACAGCATGTAGTCTTCAGGATCGCTACTGACGACACGGAACTAGCTTTTTCGCAGGAAAGAAAGGTGAATATTCAACTTCACCCCGTGTTGAAGCCCTTATTCGGTTTTTTAAAGATCAGGCTCCAATATGGACCTGACCTATTTTCAGGCAAGTTCTCGCTCGTGGAAAAAGGCAATAAAAGGTTGTTCGCTTCTTCCGTGAATGGGACATATCACTGGCCACTGCCGGAAATACGGGAGTACCATATCAACCGGGCGATCATTTACTTTGAAGACCTGTTCCAGTTTTTTTCCCTCGCGATCAGCGTTCACAGCAGCAACCGGTTCTTTACTCAACCCGACCGCAAAGAAATAGACCTCGTTACCGCATTCCCGCGTAAGACCGAAGACATCACCACCAGGATTGAAGAGATACGCCGGGTAGAAGGCGAACATATCAACTATAAACACTTTGAGAATAATGACGATGTCCGGCGGATCGTATGGAAGATCTACGCGAAGAACAAGGAAATTGTCGTACGGATCCCGGAGATCATGGATCCCTATGCATCGCATATCTATCTCTATGCATCCTTTCACACTACCTTTGAAACGCATGGCAACCGGGCGCTGGAAAAACCTTTTTTAAATTATTATAAGTCAGTGATCTGGACGATCTATAGCCAGTTAGCCGAACAAGGCCTCGAGGTTCGGTTCATTCCCGACCAGCAAACTGCACCTACGCACTTTCTTAATGGGCGGCAGGAAGTTCAATATGCTATCAGCACGGCGGCGTGGCAACGCCAGAGGGACCTGCAGTCATATTGTCGTCCAAACGAAATGGCGGTGCTGGTGGTTTCTTCACTCTCTGAAGCGGAAAGTGTGATCCAGGTTGCCGAACAACATGGTAACGAGGTCATCATTATATTGGTGCGGTTGAGCAATAGTCTTGATAAGCACAGTATCTATAACTGGGTGGAATGGGTTTTTGTGCAACAGGAGAAAGATGAAATGGAAATGAACAAGACCAGCTGGCGGCTCTCCATGGCCCGACCCCGCATCACGGAGAATGAACGCCGTATCCAACGTGAATTACAGCAGTATGAAAAACCGGTGATCATCTGATGGCGTTAACTTCCATTCATAGCACCCGGAAACTGGTCGCGCAGATCCTGCTGCTGGGGTTCCCTACGATCGCGCTTGGCTTGTATTTCCTTTATACCGCCAATAGTTATTATGAAGTGCTGCAGAACAAATGGCAGTTGCAGGGACTTGTATTTTCCATCGGCTGCATCGCCTCGCTCACATTTTACAGCTATCGTTTCCGGTTTCTTACTACCGTTGCGGCGCTCGTTTTGTTCATAGTGCTTCTTTATACCATATTGAACAACGTGGTGGTGGGTGAATTTGAAACCCCTTTGCTCTCCATCAACTTCAGGATATTTTCAACCCTTTTCCTGCTTGGCTGGCTCATCGGCTGGGGCTTTGCGCGATCGCGATATTTTACAATATTCTGGTCGTTATTGCTGCTCACCGCGCAGGTCCTGATCGTAAGTGGTATATCAGATATCAGCGTGAAAGCGATCCTGATATCCTTCGTGCCCGTATTGGTCTATGCGTTTTATATCATCTATACTTCAGAGCTGATCCGAAACATGAATGAACACGAAGGAAAATTCGGGTGGTTCATTGTGAAAAGGCTGCTCGGCTTCGGCATTCTGATCGCTGTGATGCTCCTGGCGGTCTTCACCACATTTCAAAAGGAATTCCAGGGCCTCGAAAGAGACTGGGGCAAGGGACAAGGCAAAGGGAAAGGACAAGGCGCTTCGGAAAGCATGACCAAGGAAAACAAAGACGGTACCGTAAGTAACAAAGAAAGCATGCAAGTCACCGGTTCCTTGCAGAAGCGGACCAACAGGCTGGTTTTTGTCGCGCGACTGGACAATTATATGGAAGGTGGAATGACACCCAACCCACTCTACTTTACTACCTACTATTACACTAAATTCGATACAGTCACACAGACCTTCGAAACCGATCCGGCAATGCCGAAGAGTGACCTTTTCCGCCCAGATCCGTCCACCATACCGTTGTACTTTGCGAAAACTGATTCTTCAGCCATCACTAATACAATGGCCACACTAAAACGTAAAGTGGTGAACGCGGAAGTGTACAGCGTCAACCTGGCACCCACCGAATTCCTTGCTCCGTCCACCGCGTTCTTCTGCCAGCCTATATCTGTCGACAAGGATTTCCGTAGCCAGTACCGCAGCGCCTACCGCGCTAAGATGTGGGTGAGCGAACTAAACAGCGCTTACTTCGTGTACAACCCCGCAGGCAATTTCATGCTAGAGAATTTTCAGCAGTCACGATTCGAGGAACTCCGCAAAGCGGGCAGCTATGACTCGATCGACAGGCAATTCATGGACTATTATACATTCATGCCGGGCAATGAAGAATACAAGCGGATCAAAGAGCTCGCCGTCCAGATCACCAAAGATGCGGTAACACCGGTTGATAAAATGATCGCCATACGGGACTATTTCCTGGGCCAGGATGAATACGGACAACCTCTGTTCAAATACAGCGATAACCCGGGAATACCCGGCCTGCCAAGCGCGAGCAAGCTGAATTATTTCCTCTTTGAGAACCGGAAGGGATACTGCGCGTATTTCGCGGGGGCCACATTATTCATGCTTCGGGCGTTGGGAATACCCTCGAGGATCACAGCTGGATTTCTCACGGTAGACCGGAGTACAAAAAATCCAGGCTGGTACTGGTTCTATGAAGACCAGGCGCACGCGTGGGTGCAGTTGTATTTCCCCGGGTACGGATGGATCGACTTCGATACTACGGTTCCCGATGAAGGCGCACAGCAGTCACCGCAGCCTGACCAGACCCCGCCATTGAACATGCAACAGGCGTACTTCGTCGCCAACGGCAAAGTTGCGTCTGTTGACACGATCAAAAAAATGATGCAGTTGCAGGTCGACAAGCTCCTCTACCACGATAAAGAATTGAACCCTGATAAAACTACTTCGCTCACGCTGGACCTGTCGATTGCGACGGTGATCCGGGATTCGGGGGCGGTGAGTATCGGCGAATTGAAAAAAGGAATGGATGTAGTAGCGGTGTCGTACGTGGAATCGATTAAGGAACTTCCTCCGCTGCCAAACGATAACTTCCGGAGTATCATCGAAAAGCTGCCTAATCCTGTTCCAATAGACGAAATCAAGATCATGGAGCAGCGGGAAAAAGAAAAGGTATCCCCTCAATTAGAAGAGGAAAAGAAGTCATTGAGTTGGTGGCAGATCATGTGGATCGGCATCGGGATCATCGTTGGATTCATTGTCCTGCTCTTTGCTGCGCCCTACCTGCTTTGGTGTTATTATAACATGAAAGCGAAACAAAACGCAGACCCTAAAACAAAAGCATACCGGGTGAACCGTGCAAGTATGTTCTATCTCAACCAGGTCGGATGGGCACGCACCAACCTGGGCCCGTTTGAATACGCCGACAGTATCGATAAACGATTCGGGACTTCGCTCTCGGGTTTCAACAATGCCTACCAGAAGATCAAATACAGCACACAGCCACTGACCGGGCAGGAAACGAACACCATCACTGGATTTTACCCCGGCTTTATCCGGCAGGTCAGGAAACTATTGCCATTCAAGATGCGCTTCAGCAGATTCTTAAATTTATATCATACCATACATTTCTTTACGCAACCAAAAACGAACAGATGATGGAACAGGAAATCCAGGTAGACCAGGCCCTTCAAAACATACAGAAGCTTGTTGGCAATATTGAAAAGGTGATCCGCGGCAAAAAAGAACAGGTACAGCTCATCCTCACCGCCCTGCTAGCGAAAGGACATATATTGATCGAGGACAACCCGGGAACTGGTAAGACCGTTATGGCCAAAACACTCGCGCACAGCATCGCTGGCCGGGTCGGTGATGGCGGCGTAGTGTTTAAGCGTATACAGTTCACCCCTGACCTTCTACCGATGGACCTCATCGGATCCCATATTTTCGACGATGCTAAAAAGGATTTCCTGTTCAAGAAAGGTCCCTTGTTTTGTAATGTGTTGCTGGCTGATGAGATCAACCGCGCTTCACCGAAAGTGCAATCTGCACTGCTGGAATGTATGGCAGAACACCAGATCACAATAGGCGAAACGACCTACCCGTTGGAAAAAATGTTCTTTACCATCGCTACCCAAAACCCGGTGGAAATGGAAGGCACCTATCCCCTCCCCGCAGCTCAACTGGATCGCTTTTTCCTGAAGATCCGTTTTGGTTACGTGGACGAAGCCACCGAACTGGATATCTATAAAGACTACCTCGGTATACAAAATAACCTGGATCATACCGAACAGGTGCTCTCTATGAACGAAATACTCTTTCTACAGCAGCAAACGCAGGAAGTATACATTCATGATGAGATCATAGCCGCGGTACGGAATATCGTTTGGGAAACGCGTCGACAGGCTGATATTGTACTGGGCGCATCCACGCGTAGTGGCATCACCTTCCTCAAATGCCTCAAAGCATTTGCGCTGGTCAATGGCAGGACCTATGTAACGGAAGATGACCTGCAAAAGATCACATCACCGGTGCTTGATCACCGCCTGATCTACCGCAACAGGGAGGCAAAGCAAAAAGCGTTAAGTGCGATCCTGGATAAGGAAATGGACCGCCTGGCAAAACTAAATATTGCTAAAAAGAATTCATGAGTCTGAGTATACCTATATCGAGACTTTTGGTTTTCCTTGCCTTGTTTTTTGCAAGCAATTCCGCGTTCAGCCAAGACGCAAGGGCACGCTACGAGATCGACGCGAAGCGAATGGGGATCAACTATGACAACCAGGAAGCGCTTTATAGCAGCCGGGAATTCATACGGCTGGACAGCACCTATTATGTCGGCTGGATGATAGAAGGCATCTATAAATCCGGCAAGGCAAGTGATCACCTGGGCTACAAAAATGCCATACCCGCGCTTAAGAAAGCATTATTCCTACTGGAAAAAGATTTCAGCAAGGACCTAGTACAATTTGCTTCAAACGCCGCCCAGGAAGTGTATTCCTATACCCCCGTATACTTCGATTTCCAGGCGCTATGCCAGGCATTGAAAGAAGACTATGAGAATATTGAAATGGCCGATTCATTGATGTGGGTGATCAATAAATTCGAGAGCTATAACTTCCCCGGCGACCCACTCCGTTTTAAAACAGCCAAAGCCTGGACATACCACCGCAACCGTTTCTTCACCAACAGCAAGTTCGCGTTCCTGGGTAGCAGCATCGAGGAAAATGAAAAGATGGCCCTGAAGTATTGTTATGAAGCGATGGGCGCGATAAACCCTCAATTCGAAACCTTCGGCATCAGCTCAGAACGGCTGAGCGCATATTTTTACCTGGCCATCATTCACAACTACCTGAAGAACTACGACAGCGCAGCATATTACTACAAGGAACTTGAGCAGAATGGCTACGTGTCGTATAATAACTACGGGCTGTTTGAACACGAAATCGGCAATTTCGCTAAGGCCAAAGAATATATCACCATGAGCCTGGGGACGCACTACCGCGTGCTGGAGGAACCCGCCTATTGGATCCCCATGCTTGAAGTATACGCGGGCAGGACCAAACAAGCCATCGGCCTGAATAAAATACAGATCAGTCATAATGGCTCTACACCGGGTTTTGGATGGTATAACCTGAGCCTGGCGCGCAGTTACCTTTACGATGGGCAGTTAGACAGCAGCGAACACGCGCTTGAAAAGGCTGCGGGCTTCCGTGAACTCCATATCGGCACAACCCTTTCACAGGTGCAATACGATTTCACTCTCAACCTGCTGTACCTGCAACTGGTCGACAAGAAGATCGCTCAGGTGAAATTCACCAATTCCGGGTGGTGGTACTCTCCTTCTTCGCTCATGAAGATCGCAAGGCTTAAGATCGAAAAATTCCTCCTTGAGTACGTGCTGGTCAACCAAATGATCAATAACCCCGAGCGCGACAGGTCGGTCTACGACCTCTTCTGCAACGAGTCAACGACCAGCTTTGACGAGGCATATTTCCTGTTAAAAGAATTCAGCCTGCCCTATTTCACGAAGAAGTACAATGAGTATCCGAAACACGACAAGCGGCAGAATATCCATCGTTACTTTAAACTGATGGAAGCCAGGCTGGAATGGGCGGATGGTAACGAGAATACTGCTAGGAAAAAGTACCTGGAATTAGAAAAAACACTGGTCGATACCACCCAGGAAAAATTGTTCCGCGCCAGGTTGTTCGAAGGCATGGCTAAATATTATGAAGACGATGGAAACGAAAACAAGCTTTCGGTGTATTCGAATGCCTTGCTGGAAGAATACCCGCAGCTGTTACCCTTTTCGGGCATCACGCCTGGAATGCGGTTGAATGCCACTGGACTTAACGACAAGGCAACAAAGCGTGTGATCAGCGAATTAAAAGATTGCGACATCGATTGGGAAAAAGAAGCAGGCCATCCTGTGGCGAATATCAATTTCAGCAAGAAGAATAACCGCTACGAGGTAATCATTAACGTAGCATCTGCCTCCGGGAAACCCGTAGTGAGCAAACAAAGGATCGTCTTCAAGGATACCGACAAAGGCGTTGGCAAAGAGATCGCGATGCGTTTGTTTGGAAAAGGTGGTGCGTTAACTTACGAAAATAACTTTTAACGCATCCTGAGAGAATAATGATAGACGACGGCGGCGATCGCGATTGCCGTCAGCGCGACAGCCCAAATCCACCAGCGATCCTTCTTAGTAACGGGCGTTTCTTCATATACTTCAATGCCGTGGTTTTCTTCTTCCGGAGCCTCGATAGATTGCTTTTGTCGGGATGATACCTCGAAAGGCGGGAAATAAACATCCGGCTGTACATCCTGTTCGAATACGACATTACCGGTGGCGTTTCGACGGAATACACCAAGCCCTGACAATTCTACATGGTCATTGTTCTGTATGTCCTTCCTCAGCTGGTATGCGAGGTCCTGGAATCTTCTCACGGCGTCCACTTCACTTAGTCCCGTTTGCTGCGCCAGGAAGTAATAAAAATGTTTATCTGTCAATGCGGTGCCTTGTTCGAAAACGATCGAGGATATCGGCGGCTTTAGCATGCCGGAACCTGTATCAAATACGGCCTGTTGCTTTTGTACCCGGAGGCTTCCTACCCCGGGGATGCTCACCTGTTCCTTGAGAAAGAGATACCTGTAAAGTGAATCCAGCATTTACTTTTTGGGACTTTGTTGTCCGAACGAATATACAACTCCTGCTAGAACATTGAACCCCAGGACGCGGTACTGGTTCCAGCGCTGGTAGTCATTGTTGAAAAGATTGTTGAACTGCAGCCAGCCGCTGAATTTGGGTGTAATACCCAGTTCTATTCCAAGGTTCATATCGATTCCCGGCTTTTGCTTCAGGTTCTCGTTGATCTTAGTCCGGTATTGAGGACCGTCCCAGAAAAAGACATCAGACGTAACCGAAAGGTCCTTCAGCAGGTGCCAGCGAAGGCTTCCCGTGATCTCCAGCGGTAACAATCCATAAGGCTTATCAAATCCCGCAAGGTTTGAGAACTGGTTAAATGTAACTCCCGCCAGAAATGCGAACTTTTCCTGTACTGTGTAACCAACCTCGCCATGAACACGAACGCTCCTTAGTGTTTTTGCATTCATCACATTGAACGTCTTGCCGTCCACTGTATCATTAATGAACAACGCTACGTTGTTATAATTTAGCAGTGAGATCTTTGAGTTATAGGTAAAGTGGTTACCCGCTGAACCTTTCACCCCTGCGTATTGTTCCTTTACCCGGGTATTGTTCGAAAACGTGGGCTGTGCGATCCAGGGATTAAATGTTGAGAGATTCTGGTAGGTATTGCCGTGGTAATAACCTACCCATCCTAACTGGATGACGAACCGTTCTTCTTTTATTTTAGCCTCAGCCGTAAAATTCGGTAATAGGTTGAATGTAGAGTTATCCCATGAAGGTGTGAACCCCGCGTTTACATTCACATTCGGCGTTTTGAATTGAACGGCAGGTGTGAGGTAGAACAAGTTGTTATCATAGGTAGCCGCTGGCGTCTTTAAGGCAGTCACGTCGCCATATAAGCCCACGCCAAAACTGAAGATCCTGCCGAAGCGCTTGGATACCGGTAGGGCAAACGATAGAGTGCTTTCGTTGGCGTTCCTGTTATCATTAAACATGTCGATGCCCACTGACGGATTATAATCGATCGGCGCTTCTGCCTGTTTATTGCGCAGCCCCAGCCTGGCACCAAACGCGCTGAAATTTTGTTTAAGCGAATCCTTCGTAAAAACAAGCGTCTCCGGCTTGAAACCGTAGCGGAACTGGTTGGAAATATCGAAATGCGCATTAGCGTTCCACTCGGTCTTGTTGTTCGCGTTGAAGATACCTAAGCCTGTAATATTCGTCTTACTGAACTGCTGGAAAGGCAACTGCCCCTTGGACGATACATGTTTTGCATGAACATTCACCACCGACTTTACCCCATCCCCAAAACTCAATCCTACCCGAACATAAGGAGTCGTGAAATTTCCATATCCGGCCTTTACATAATTATTATTCTGCCACGAAAATCCGGTATCCACCGTAAGCGCCAAAGGTTGCAATGGCGTTGGCTGGTAGGTGAAAAATAAATTCTGTGAGGGTATGGTGTAGTACAGGTTCGGCCTGTTGGTATCAGCCGCAGGCGTGGCCGCACTAAAATTGATCTTAGCGGCTCCACGCAATGTTGGTTTGAAGGAGGATGTCACCACCACGGTGGTCGGTTTGGTAGTGTCAAGCGTTGTGCGGCGTTGCCCGTAACTGCTGAATACCGTCACCATGAGTAATACGAATATCGATGTTTGCTTCATCATCTTTGTATAGTTTATTCCCTGCTTCCCGCTGTCAACTACCACATATCACTCTCCCACCTTACTATTCCGGTTTTTCTCTTCTATCACCTTATCCAGTTTTTGCTGGGCCTCTGCTTTCAATTCCGGTATGATCGCATTCTCCACAACGCTCTTTAGCGTAGCCTCGGCATTGAAATAGTCCTTCTGCTGGAAATACACGTCGCCAAGCAGGATGTAGGCCTTCGTGATCCAGAGATCGTAAGAACCGGCTTTGTTGATCACGTCCAGTGCCGCCTTTTCCGCCTCGGTCAGCTTACCCTGGGTAAACAGTATCTCCGCAATTCGGTACCTGGCCTCGGCCGCAAATTCGCTCTTGCCGAGGCCCACCACCGTGCGGTAATATCCTGATGCCAGGTTAAGGTCGTTCT
>JAJTCI010000175.1 GCA_021323155.1 Chitinophagaceae bacterium
GAGCAATAGAGCGCCTTCGCAGGCAGCGAGGGCCCGGCTCACTTCGTAGCTGAAGTCAACGTGACCCGGAGTATCAATGAGATTGAAAATGTAGTTTTTTCCTTTGTTGGAATACTGCATCTGGATGGCGTGGCTCTTGATGGTGATGCCTTTTTCGCGTTCCAGGTCCATATCATCGAGTACCTGGTTCATCATATCTCGCTCGCCGATCGTATGGGTATGTTCTAAAAGCCTGTCAGCCAGTGTGCTCTTGCCATGGTCAATATGGGCTATGATGCAGAAGTTCCTAATGTGTTGCATAAGAGCTGCAAAGATATTGTGCCAGAGGGATTTTGAGGGGATTTAACAAGTTGATTTATCAAGGTTTTGCATAACGCTCGTATAGCGACGCAAACTGTTTTCCAACCACTTCGAAAGCGTATTTGTCCCTGGTGATGCGCACGATCGCCGCTTTATCGAAGGAATGGTCCCTATTAATGATTTTCAGCATACGACCAGCGAGGGCCGCGGGATTGTGCAATGGAACCTTGAAACCTGTGACGCCTTCCTGCACATTCTCATTGAAAACGGGAAAATCGCTTACGATCACCGGTACTCCACAGGCGTTGGCTTCTACGATCACACATCCGAATGTCTCGTAATTGGAATATAGGATAAGCGCATCGGCCACAGCTATCAGCCCGCTCAATGCGTCTTGTGGCACTTCGTGTTCGAAAATGATCTCGTTTTCCAACCCCAGCGCCTGTACCCGCCCGCGGTAAAAATCGTTTACCGGTGCGACAACGACCAGTTGAAACCGATTGCCACCGGACTTTAGTATTGTACAAGCCTGTATGATCTCATCAAAGTTCTTTTGAGAAGAGAGCGTGGACACGTGAATAAAGGTGGCGATGGTCTCGTGGTATTCGCGTGGAACGAAAACGGACATGTCAACCAGGTTAGGAATCACTGAGTGGCTTTGATGCGGAAAGCGCTTTCTTATCTGCGCCGACAAGTATTCTGACACGGTAGTGACATGCACCGCCGCGTTGAAAATTTTCTTTAGCTGTCGTTTCTGAAATCCACCCAGTTTTTCGAATTCGTGCGCGGCTTGCGGCAGATAGCCTGTCCATTGCTCGGAAGCCAGCAAAGGCAGGTTGTATCTCTCCGATTGTTTCAATGCAAACCAGGCATGGCGAATCAATACATGCGCGTGGACCAGTGCCGGAAGGCCATGTGCGGCAACGATAGCACGGAAACCTTTATAAAGGCAACGTGCCTGCATCCAAACGGAAGCGAGCTTTTCAGCAGGCGCAACAGGCAGGCGGGAAGAATAGTAGTAAACGAAAGTCTCATAATGTTCGTTGTGCTCACAGTGCTCAAGGACAACCTGGCCAAAAGGCAGATCATTATCCTTTACCACAAAGAGCGCCCTGACCGGGAAAAACAAAGAGGCTGCGCGCGCGTGCCGTTCGATGAAATCGCCTGTCAGGAAATTCACTTTGGATGGGTACCATCCAGGTATCAGGAGAACGTACTTCATTTCGAGAAGTTGAGTTTCCTGAATTGTTGTTTGAGTAAATGCCAGTCAGACCTACGTGGCACAAAAAAATCAGAGAGTGTCACCTGGTATTCCTTCCGGAATTTGCTTAACAGGAAGAACATATACGCGCAGTAAGCGATGGAACTGATGCCGGCAGCGGCGATCATACCGTAGCGATAAGTAAGGAAATAATTACCGACCAATACGATCACCACTGATAATAAACCACCATAGATATTGATCTTGACGTTTCCTTTCCCGGAAAAGTAAGCGGCTAGGAGCACCATTACCGTCAGCGCCCAGATACCAGGCAGGATGAGGATTGTTGGCCAGTACATTTTATCGAACGTAGGCCCATACACGAATGGAAATAACCATTGGCCCACCGCCGCGACAATAACAAGTAGCAAGGCGTACACTACTACGAATCCGCGCGAAAGCACCGCCAAAGTGTTGCGGACGGTTTCCCGGTCAACCTCAGAGGCGGTCTGGGGAAAGATAGCGCTCGCGATGATCTGGGGGAGGATGAGCAGCATTTGTCCGTGTTTGGAAACCTGGATGTAGTTCCCGAGGTCGGATCCATCCGGGGAAGAAGCAGGGCTGTGACGTACAAACCAGTAATCTACGCGGTACACAAGAAAGAAAACAAGGTTGGCAGCCAACGCAAGGAAAGCATAACGAAACAATAAGCGGTTTTCATCCCGGGAAGGAAAGCCGATGTGTTGCCAGCTGCGGTGCCTGATGATGTAGGCCAACAGCAGGGAGACACCCACCACGATAAAAAATAAGAAATAGGTATACAGCACCTCATTGACGTGCAGCCCAAACCGGTCAGCGAAGAATATACAAGCGACCAGGACAATATTCAGGATGACCATTATGAGATTCGGAAGGAAAAAGTTCCGCTCCGCATAAAACAAGGCAGCAAAAAAATTCAATAAGAGGATGCCACTGATATAACTCACCGCGTAGAATACGTATTGATCCCGGGTAATATCGCTTTCGTTCTTGATCTCACCGAAGTAAAGGTTGATTGAGAGGGCGATAATGACCGCCACGAAAACCGACCATGTGAGGGACAGCCATGCAAGCTTATGATGACTGATCCGTTTATTGGATGCGTAATACGTGACGGCCGATTCCATGCTAAAACTGGCCACGAGCAGCAGCAAACTGAACCAGTATGTAAGATAGTATACCCATCCAGCCCCGCTCGCCTTGAGGTAACGGGAAAGAACGATGTTTAGAAGCAGGATGGTAAAGAAGTATATCCCACGCCACACCAGGCTTTGCATTAACAACCTGTGAAAATTCATTAATCAGTTTTGGCTGCGGCTAAAATACGATTAGTTTAAGTACCAGCTGGCGTGGATCACTCCCAGAAGCGCACCGGGTAATTCATGCAGTTACCGTCGCGTTCATCAGCAAGCAACCGGCCGATTCCAGCGCGTTGTTCGATAGAGATGGTTTTTTCGATCAGTGGAAACAGTATCCTTTCTTCGAAGCGGATATGCATCTCCAGGCTTTTCTGAAGTTCATCGATCGCATCGGAGGTGGCGTTGAGCGAAATCTCGTTTATGATGTTACGAAGTTCATGGTGTTCGTCTACCATCCGGTCGATGTCTTCCGCCAGGTCGGGATAACCACGTTTCAGGGGTATCAGGTAATTCTCCTCGAGTTCGAAATGGTGGCTGAGGTCTTTGAACCAAAACCACTGGATGAATTCGCGCATGACGTCCGAGTCCGCCCCGAGTTTCAATCCTTTCTTCAATAAAAGGCAGAACAGCAGGCCGTTGTGGTGCTGCCGGGATAATGGCTGCAATTCCTGTGTTCTTGTTACCGGCATTATTTCAACGCGTTGATAATTTTTACAAATTCCGCGGCATCCAGGGAAGCGCCACCGACAAGCCCGCCATCGACATCGCGACGGGAAAACAGTTCAGCCGCGTTATTTCCTTTGACGCTACCGCCATACAAAATTGAAATATTTTCCGCAATGCTGTCCCCGAATTTAGCAGACAAGTGGCTGCGAATAAATGCGTGCATTTCCTGCGCCTGGTCGGCCGAAGCGGTTTTACCGGTCCCTATTGCCCAGATGGGCTCGTAAGCAATGACGATGTGTTGCAGCTGTTCAGCTGACAGGTGAAAGAGTGATTCTTCCAGCTGTTTGCCGACGAATACGTTTTGTGTTCCCGCCTCCCGGATGTCCAGTGGTTCCCCGCAACAAAAGATGGGTTGAATACCCGTTTCCAGGCAGATATCAATCTTTTCCGCCAGCAACTGGTTGCTTTCGTTGAAGTACTCCCGGCGTTCAGAGTGTCCGATGATCACGCAGGGAATGTTCATTGAATTCAACATCTCGACGCTCACCTCGCCGGTATATGCCCCTGACCTTTTATTGGAGCAGTTTTGTGCCGCAACCATTACATTGGCCCGACCGCTCATTCTTTCATTTGCCAACTGGAGATAAGGAAACGGCACGGCGAAGATGGCCAGTTGATCCTGTTTCAATTGGTGAGGGGTTGCTAAAAGCTCGTCGAACAATTTCTCAGCCTGCTGGTAAGTAAGGTTCATCTTCCAGTTCGCGGCGGCAATTTGTTTTCTCATCTGAATTGAATTATCCTTTAAAATGGGCAAAGATATAGGCTAGCATTTTCTCTTCCCCTGCGGAAAGCTGGCTGCCTTTCAGTGCCTTCCAGTTATTTATGTGTTGGATCGCCTTTTGGGGGTCGTAATTACCTCCTGTTTCACTACCCCAGCTGAAATTACCGATGCGTTTGGGGAGTAGTTCATTTCCGAAGATGTTACAGGAAACGCCGAACATTGAGCCGGTGTTGATTGAGCTGTTGATGGCGGTCCGCGTGTAGTCGCCCATGATCACGCCACATTTCTTTCCTACTGTCTCGTTCGATTCCTTATCAAAATCCCACATGCAGATATCCCCCGCGCTGTTCTTCAGGTTACTGTTACTTGTGCCCGCGCCGAGGTTGCACCATTCCCCGATCACCGAGTGGCCAAGGTAACCGTCATGTCCTTTGTTGGTATTGCCAAATAATACGCTGCTCCTGATCTCGCCGCCCAAGGTGCAGCCAGGCCCCGCAGTGGTAGCGCCATATATTTTCGTCCCCATTTTCACCACTGATCCTTCACCGATCGCAAAAGGTCCGCGGATGAAACAGCCTTCCATGATGGTAACATTCTTACCGATGTAGATGGGGCCTTCGGCAGCATTTAACACGACGTGTTCGACCACGGCGCCTTCTTCTATCACTACCTGGCTAGAGTTGATGATATGGGTTGATTCAGAGGTTTGAAAACCGAGCCGGCGCTGGCGGAACCACTCAAACTGTTCGCGCAGGATCTCGTCATTCCATTGAAATACCTGCCAGGGATATTCCAGTCTCCGCCTGCCGTTCACCAGCGTTGTTGTTCCACCTGTTTTATTGCGATAAGCAATTAGCGTGTTTGTTTCATCTGTCAGCGATTCCCCTGCCTGGAGGGCTTTTACTTTTTCAGGGAGCCCATACATAGGCAACACGGCGGCATCGATATAGGTATGATCCCCGGGAGTAATAGCCTGGTAAAGTGGCTGCAGGTAATCATCGGTCTTTACAAATACCTCTTCGTCCAGCATTTTCTCCCACCATTCTTTTAAAGTGACGATGCCAATGCGGATATCAGCGACCGCCCTTGTATATGTGAGCGGGTACAATTTCTTTCGTGCAGCGGTATCGAAGAGAACATAACTCATGGAAGAAATTTCAATGAAGGTAACCAGTGACGTTGAAACTTAGGGAAACGGATAGTATTTAGCGGTGGTTCCCGGGACCTGCGGGACTGGAAGTCCCCTAGAACAGTTGAACGGTGATGGGGTATGTCCTGGAAGCAACAGAATAGAACTGCAGGGAGCGGATTAAAAGCATAAAAAAATCCCGCCATTGGCGGGATAAAAAAAAATCAACTATGAAAAGCGGTAATATTATTT
>JAJTCI010000176.1 GCA_021323155.1 Chitinophagaceae bacterium
TCCTCGGTTTCAAAGTAGGCAGCAGCCCTTTCGTACTGCTGCGTAACGAAGTAGAAGGACCGCTGTTCAGCGACCCGCATTACCTGCAAAAGATATACGAGCAGGGCGGGCAGGGGCTCAACGCGCTGCTGCAGAATTACTGGATGGTGATCCACCCGCCGATCCTGTTCCTGGGATTCGCGTCAACGATCGTCCCGTTTGCTTATGCCTTCGCGGGGCTGATGCAGAAGAACCATGACTGGGTGAAACGTTCATTGCCCTGGGCCAGCTTCTCGGCCGCGGTATTGGGACTCGGTATCATGATGGGCGCGGCCTGGGCTTACGAGAGCCTGTCGTTCGGTGGTTACTGGGCCTGGGACCCGGTGGAGAACGCGTCGATGGTTCCATGGCTGACATTAGTGGCCGGACTGCACACCAATATGATCTATCGCAGCAGTGGTTATTCGCTGCGCACTACCTATTTTTTTTATATCATTTCTTTCATACTGATCCTTTACTCCACGTTCCTTACGCGAAGCGGAGTACTGGGTGATACCTCGGTGCACGCCTTTACCGACCTGGGGATGAATACGCAATTGTATCTTTTCCTGAACCTGTTCGTCTGGTTACCGACGATCGCGGCGGCAAAAGAGATGAAGACGCGCTGGATCGTGTTCGGTGTTTTCGTGGCAGCGAATATCCTGAGTTACTTTGTGCCGCAGGTGACGCTGTTCTCTATCCTGGGCAGCTTCGGTACGCTAGCGTGGTTACTGAACCAGCACGTGCCAACGATCAAAAAAGAAGAGAGCTCTTATAGTCGTGAGTTCTGGATGTATATCGGCGCGCTGGTGATCTTTTTGAGCGCGGTGATCATCATCTTCCAGACCTCCTTACCGGTATTGAATAAACTGATCGACCGCAAGTACGCGCCACCGGATGACCTGTTACTGCAGTATAACCAGATACAGATATTCGTGGCCTTCGTGATCGGTATGCTCACCGCTGTAACGCAGTACCTGAAGTACAAGGAGACCCCGAAAGAGTTCTTCGGGCGAAGGATCCTGTTACCTACGATCATCTCGGTGATCATCAGCCTTTGCATCAGCATTTTCGGTAATGTCGATTTCAGCAGGCATGGCGCGGGTTTCCTGTTCGCTATCCACCTGGCCATTTTTTCCGCGGTTTACGCGATCGTGGCGAACGGCATGTACCTGTGGATCGGTGCGAAAGGAAAATTAAGAGCCTCGGGTGCCGCTATTGGCCATATCGGGTTTGGGATGGTGTTGCTGGGCGTGTTGATCTCTTCGAGCAAGAAGGAAGTGCTGAGTCATAATACCACGGGCATCGCGGTATTCAAGCAGGAGAAAGGCGGCGAAGATCCCAGGGAGAATATCACCTTGTTCAAGGGGGTAGCCACCGATATGGGCGCGTATATGGTGACCTATGTGAACCATTTCAAGAACGCGGCCGACCGGAAAACTTATTACGAAGTTGAATTCAAGCCAAAAGATGGCAGCAAGCGGTTCTCTTTATTTCCCAATGTTATCCAGAACAACAAAGGGGGGGAAGGATTCTCCGCTAACCCGGACGCGAAGCATTATATCCATAAGGACATCTTTGCTTACCTGACCTCGTTCCGCGAAGGAGAAACGGATACGGCTACATTCAAGCCAAGAGAGATGAAGGTGGGGGATACGCTGTTCTACAGCAACGGGCGCTTTGTATTGAACGAAGTGAAGCTGCAGCCGAAAGACTCGTTGGATAAGACGGGAAGCAACTCGCTCCTGGTGATGGATGTTACCGTGATCAGTAATAATGGGGGGGTATACAAAGCCACACCGGCCCTGGACGTTCAGATGAAGGACAGCATGATCCGCCGCATTGATGATACGGTAGTAGCGGAAGGATTGATGTTCTCATTTAACAAGCTGAACCCGGAAAACGGCAAGTTCGAACTGGGGGTGAAGGAATCCAAGACGACGCTTGATCTTGTGACCTTAAAAGTGTATGAATTCCCGATGATCAATATGCTGTGGCTGGGAGTGATCGTAATGTTCTTCGGGCTTATTATCAGCATGTACTACCGTATTTCGCAGCTGCGAGGCCGGTCTTTAATAAAATTATAACCATTGTGCGGGGTTACGTTTGACCCTGTGGCAGCATTAATTACGTAAGTTGTGTCTGTATTTAAGACCAACGGCGTACCGGGCGTAGAAGCTTGTATCAGCAGTGAATAGCCAATCCGGGAGCAGCATCAACAATCCTGATAATGGCGTTTATTAAGAAAAGTATCCTCCTTTTATTTATCACCCTGGCCGGTTTTTTTGCCGGCGCCAATGCCCAGCAGACGGGCGAGAGCGATACCATACGAGTTTATGCGAGTATAGAAGCGAACGGGGACACGATCCCATTGAGCTGGCTGTATACCGTTGAAGTCAAGGCCAAGATGACGGCAGCTTCCAGGAAGTTCTGGGCTGAATGGACGAGGCTCCGGAACGCGGTGTATGTTACCTATCCCTACGCGAAGGCCGCGGGAAAGATAATGAACGAGATCAACGCGCAACTGGTGAATGTGACCGATAAGAAAAAACGGAAATCAATTATTAAATCGAGAGAGAAGGACCTGAAACGCGAGTTCTCCGATAAGCTCACTAACCTCTCGGTTTACCAGGGCAAGATATTGATGAAGCTCATCAACCGGGAGACCGGTAACAATTGTTACGAGATCATCAGCGAATACAAAGGCTCGTTCACTGCGGCCATGTGGCAGACGGTAGCCCTGGTATTCGGCAGCAACCTCCGCCAGAGTTATAACGCTTATGGAGACGAGAAAAACATGGAAGTGATCGTGCAGGATGTAGAAAGAATGTACGGGCACCGGATGTGATTTTCGATCGAATCCCCTATATTTAATGTTGTAACAGTAACCCGCATAACGGGTTATTGTAGTTTTGCCCCCTTTTAACCATTCTTATGAAGTTCGATATTCTTGCTTTTGGCGTTCACCCGGATGACGTTGAACTGGGTTGTGCCGGTACCATACTCGCAGCAATAGACCAGGGAAAGAAAGTAGGCGTGATCGACCTGACACGCGGTGAACTCGGTACACGCGGTAACGCGGAAACAAGGAAAGCGGAAAGCGAGGCAGCCGCAAGGGTGATGGGGCTGCAGGCAAGAGAGAACCTGGCCATGGCCGATGGTTTTTTCGAACACAATGAGCGGAACATCCGGAAGATCATTTCTGTTATCCGCAAGTACGCACCGGAGATCATTCTCTGTAACGCCCCGGAAGACCGCCACCCCGATCACGGGCGGAGTTCCAAACTCGTTTCTGACGCTGCGTTTCTTTCCGGCCTGCGGAAAATAGAAACAACCGACAGTGAAGGCAAGCAGCAGTCAGCCTGGCGGCCGAAATACGTGTTCCAGTATATCCAGGACAGGTATATTGAACCTGATTTTATTTTTGATATCTCCGGTTACCACGATAAGAAGCTGGAGGCGATCCAATGCTATGCAACCCAGTTCTATAATCCTGAACTGGACGAGCCCAATACCTATATTTCTTCGCCCGAATTCCTGGAAAGCGTAACGGCAAGAGAGATGATCCTGGGCAAACGGATCGGGGTGCGTTATGCGGAGGGCTTCATTTCGGAAAAAATCGTCGGGATCAGGAGTTTTGATGCATTTATTCAACACACCACCTGATTGTTAATTCTCCTATTTACTGGTTTTTATAGCTTATTTTCGCTGGCAAAATTCTTGGTCATCCAAGGTTTGTTCACCTTTACCAGTCATTATGGCCTTACCAAAGTTTACCCAGGTCTCCCAGGGTTTTCACGCAGAATTAAAGAAGCGGATCGCGGATTATTTTTCAGTTACAGGCGAAAAGCCAACGGGTAACTATAAGCTGTACACCAAAGCGATCATTCTCACGGTCTCTTATGTCGCTATGTTTACGCACCTCGTGTTCTTCGACCCCATCACATGGGTGGCAGTGATCGAATGTTGTGTGCTGGGCCTGGCAACGGCTTTTATCGGTTTTAACATCATGCATGACGGCGCCCACGGCAGCTTCAGTACCTCTCCTGCAGTGAATAAGCTGGCGGCTATCACCCTGAACGTATTGGGCGGCAGCGCCTTTATGTGGAACATTAAGCATAACATTATTCACCATGCGTACACCAATGTGGACGGCGTGGATGACGATATAGACGCTGGTATCATGTTGCGTATGGCAAGAACACAGAAAAAGCTGCAAATACATAAATTCCAGCACCTGTATTTCTGGGTACTTTATTCAATTCTTTACATCTACTGGATATTCGTTTCTGACTACCGGAAGTATTTCCGTGGAAAGATCGGCGACCTGCCTTTGAAGAAGATGCACCTCAGTGATCACCTTGCATTCTGGGGATACAAGATGCTGCACCTGACCTTGTTCGTGGCGTTGCCTATTATCACCCACGGTTTTTCCGAGTGGCTGGTGGGCTTCCTCATATTTACAACGGTTGCCGGCTTCATATTGAGCATCGTGTTCCAGCTGGCACACACGGTAGAACACACGCATTTCCCTATGCCGGACGAGGCAGGCAGGATGGAAGACGAGTGGGCGATCCACCAGGTGAAGACAACCGCGAACTTTGCTACCAATAATAAGCTTGTATCATGGTGCGTGGGTGGCCTCAATTTCCAGGTAGAGCATCACCTGTTCCCTAAGATATCCCACATACATTACCCGGTGATCAACCGGATCGTAAAGCAGACCTGCAAAGAGTATGGCGTGGAGTATATCGAATACCCGACCGTTAGCAAGGCCATCCGTTCGCATATTAATTATTTGAGGGAGATGGGGAAGGCGGCGTAGGAAAACCAGTCAACTGGTCAATGGATCAGTGAGGTGGTGAAAAGTGAAATCACGCCGAAGCGAATGCCAAGCTCAATGAAGTTCGATCGTCTGGACGTCCGGAATATTTTCCAGTATTAGCTGGATATGCCGGGCATGGGCCTTTGATTTAAAATCATGAAATATCTCGAGCACGTCGTGGTCAATGTACACGCTTTTGGTGCCAACGATTTCAACCACTGAATATGCCGGAATCTTATCGAGCGTCTCTACGAGGCGCTTTTTGTTTAGGAAACTCACGTTCAGGGCAAGAGTGAAAGTGTATCTCTTTGTATGTCCTTCCGACTGCTCCTTCAATACAAAGCCTGCGCGATAAGTGTGTTTAACGAGGAAGTAGATGGCGTAAGCGATGCCGATGAGTACACCGATGAGCAGGTCGGTAAGCAGTATCGCAATGGTGGTGATGATAAAAGGGAGGAATTGCTCTTTACCTTGTTTATAAATGCCCATAATCATCCGCGGTTTCGCCAGGGTGTACCCTGTGCGTATCAGGATCACCGCGAGTACACAATATGGTATATTGTTGATCAATGGCAGCGCTACCAGGATAGAGAGTAATAACCACCCGCCATGTAAGAGTGCGGACAGTCTTGTTTTGGCG
>JAJTCI010000009.1 GCA_021323155.1 Chitinophagaceae bacterium
AGAGCGAACGAGGCGTTTTCATAAATGTCGTGGAGTTGCCCCCGGGGAAAGCTCACCGTTTTCGCGTTCTTCCACTTCACAATAATAAGCTCGTCCATCATCGGGATTATGTTCTTCCCGCCACCCAGTACCATCAGGTTGCGGTTGCCCTCCACCTGTGGGTTTTGAATGGAGTTGTCGCTTTGGATGACGTATTTTATCCATTCAAAGAAGACATGGTAATTTACTTCGCTTTTCAGGTTGGCGATTGCTTTGCTGAACGCGTAGGCCAGTGCGCCAACGGTTTGTCCTGTTTCCTTGTTCACCGTTTCGTCATTTCTCTGCTCCGAACCAGACGCGCTTATGATCACGAAGTTTGAAAAGAACGGTTGGCCGGATGACTCGGAAAAATATCCTTTCTCCGCGCTTGACTGGATTGGCTTGTAACCCGGACGCTGGAAAATACTACTCGTTCCCCTGGAAGAGCGCGGCAGGCCTTTGGCTGCGTTACCCGAATGGCAGGCGTCCAGCAAGACCAGGAAACTACCGGCAGGGCCGATGCGTTTGGTGATGGCGGCGTATTTGGCGGCGAGTTCATCATCGCGGAGGTGATGCTGGCCGGTATCGGTGGCGGAATAGCGCAACGCGGAATGATAGGTGACCAGCGCTTCATCATACCCATCTTCTTCGTCTACTTTGATCAAAGAATTCCTTCGATCATCTATATCGAAAATTTGCTGGCCGTGGCCGGAGAAATGAAATACGACGACGGCGCCCGGCTTCGCATTGGCTAGTTTGTCCAGGGCGGAAAGGATGCCAGCTTTCGTGGCTTTTTCGTTGGTGAGTACCGTTATGTCCTTCTCCAGGAAGCCCTGGCTGATCAAGGCGGATTTAACGAGCGGTGTATCATTGAGTGAATGCAGGCGTGGTTTGTTCCAGGCAGGATCCGCGTAATTGTCAATCGCGACGATCAGCGCCAGCTTCTGGGATGCCTGCGAGTAACCGGTAACAGTAAGGAATAGAAAGAAGGCCAGCAGGCCGGAAAATTTAAATGGCATGGGGTACAAATAAATTGTACTGAAAATAAGAAATAGTTTCCAATTGCGGAAGTACCAAAGGAGCCGGCCAGCCCGCAGGATCAGCCGAAGTCGATCTCTGTATTGTCACCGATGTTGAGGCTACGGCTCAGTCCACGCACGGAGGCGTCACTACCAATAAGTGAATTATCGAGTACCACTTCGTAGAGGTTAGTGTAGGAGCCGATGATGCTATCGCGGACGATGGAGTGCTGCACTACCGTGTTGGCGCCGATGGTGACGTGCGGGCCGATAATGGAGTTGCTGATATTGCAGCCGGGCGCGATGCTCACGGGTGGAATGATGATGGTGTCTTTGAACTCGTGTGTTTCCCTGACGTTACCCCCGTTCTTCTTCAATAGCAGCGCGTTGGTGGTGAGCAGGGTTTCGCGCTTACCACAGTCGAACCAGTTCTTTACTTTGAATGGCCTGAATTCCGCGCCCCGGGCGATCATACACTCGAGGGCATCTGTGAGGTTGTATTCGCCGTGGCTTTTGATGTCCTGTTCAAAAAGGTGATGCAGGCATTCGTACAGGAAGTGAGTCTCTTTGATCTTATACAAACCCACGAGGGCCATGTTGCTTTTGGGGATGGAAGGTTTCTCCACCACGTGTTCAATGGAGCCTTCGTCGTCTATCTCCGCCACGCCGAAGTTGCGCGGATCGTCTACTTTCTTTACGCCGAGCATGCTGTAGGGACTATCCACCACTTCTTTCACGTCGTATTCGCAGATGGTATCGCCGAGCGCGACAAATACTTCATCATCTCCCACGATGCTGCGGGTGAGCTCGACAGCGTGGCCGGTGCCCTGGCGTTCATTCTGGTAGACAAAATGGGTGGTGAGGTCGGGATAGGTCTGTTTGACGTAATCCTGGATCTTCTCGCCGAGGTAGCCCACGATGAAAATGAATTCGGTGATACCCGCATCGCGCAACTGGTCCACGATAAAGCTCAGGATGGTCTTTCCGGCGATGGGTATTAATGCTTTCGGCTGCGTATAAGTATGTGGCCTGAGCTTGGTTCCCGCCCCGGCGACCGGTATGATTGCTTTCATCTGTTTCTCGTTTATCTTCCCTGCTGTCCTATCCCCTCTAAAAACGGGTGTGAAAGTAATGAATAATAGATAAAGGGGTTCAAATATTGGCCGGGACGGCTGGTTAGATGCCTCACCCAATCACCCTGGTGGAGACGGGGCAAAGAACCGCGACCAACCATCTGCCGTGCATACCATACAGTTTTTGAGCGCACGAGACGCTGAAGCCGATTGCGGAAAGGAACGGTGGATTTGCCAGAAGGCTGGGATGCGAAACGAAGACGGCCATGTCTTTTTAGATGATTCCCGCTACTTTTGCGGCACAAGCTTTATACATGCAAAGAGACACCCAGGTATTCGACATCATCAAGGAAGAACTACACCGGCAAAGAAGGGGCATCGAACTCATCGCTTCGGAGAATTTCACCAGCCTGCAGGTAATGCAGGCGATGGGCAACGTGATGACGAATAAGTACGCGGAAGGATATCCCGGGCGCCGGTATTACGGTGGCTGCGAGGTGGTGGACAAGACCGAGACGCTGGCTATCGACCGGCTGAAGCAGATCTTTAATATTGAATATGCCAACGTGCAGCCGCATAGCGGCGCGCAGGCCAACGCGGCACTGATGCTGGCGATACTGCAGCCCGGCGATGACATCCTAGGTCTTGACCTGAGCATGGGCGGTCACCTTACGCATGGCTCGGCGGTGAACTTCAGCGGCAAGTTATACAAGCCGCATTTTTATGGCGTGAAGAAAGATACCGGCACCATCGACTACGAGATGCTGGAACAGAAGGCAAGGGAAGTAAAGCCAAAACTCATTATCTGCGGCGCTTCAGCGTACAGCAGGGATATCGATTACGCGCGAATCCGTAAGGCAGCCGATGAAGTAGGCGCTTTAGTGATGGCGGACATCGCGCACCCAGCGGGACTTATCGCGAAAGGATTGCTGGGCTCTCCATTCGCGCATTGCCATTTCGTTACTTCCACTACACACAAGACATTACGTGGCCCGCGCGGCGGCATCATCATGATGGGTAAGGATTTCGAGAACCCGTTCGGTCTAAAAGACCCGAAAGGAAATGTGCGCATGATGAGCCACGTGATAGACATGGCGGTGTTCCCCGGTACGCAGGGCGGTCCACTGGAGCACGTGATCGCGGCGAAAGCGATCGCATTCGGCGAGATACTCACCGATGAATTCACCGAATACGCGAAGCAGGTACAGCGCAACGCGCAGGCGATGGCGAAGGCATTCACGGCGAAGGACTACCATATTACGAGCGGCGGAACGGATAACCACCTTATGCTGATCGACCTTCGTAATAAGAACATCAGCGGCAAGAAAGCGGAGAACGTATTGGGGCTGGCAGATATCACCGCGAACAAGAACATGGTGCCTTATGATGACAAGAGCGCGTTCGTGACTTCCGGTGTGCGCTTTGGTGTGGCGGCCATCACCACGCGCGGCATGAAGGAAAGCGATATGCAGTTCGTAGTGGACGTGATCGACAAGGTGCTGATGAACGCGGACAATGAATCGCTGATCGCGGGCGTTAAGAAAGACGTGAATGAATTCATGTCGAGGTTCCCGCTATATCCTGAAATGGGGTAATTTCTAATTTGAGATTTGATGTTTGAGATTGGGACGCTTAATTTCAAGTATCAAAACAGAAATATCAAAACCAATGTTACAACGTATACAATCGCTCTGGCTCTTATTTGCCGCTGTCTTTGCTTTCCTGGGATTCAAGTTCTCCTTTTACAGCGGGAATATCCTGGACAATGGTCAATTGGTGTTGCGTAACCTGAGTAGTTTAGGGTTAACCGATAACCTCGATGACACCAAAGCGGATTATTGCATCCCAAGTATTCTTCTTGCCGCGGCCACAAGCGTGATCGCGCTGGTGGCGATATTCATGTTCGCGAACCGTAAAACACAGATACGGATGACGCTGACGGCGTTGCTGATCTCGGTGATCAACGCGGTCTATATGTTTTACCTGACAACGGAGTTTTCTACAGGTACGTTCAGCCTCACTTCCATCTTCACCTTCCTGCCACCGGTGTTCCTGTTCCTGGCGTGGAGAGGGATATATAAGGATGAGAAGCTGGTGAGGAGTATGGATAGGCTCAGATGAGGTTGCAGGTTACAGGTTACACCCGCCCCACTACGTGGTTCGGGTAGGGGTTGCAAGTGAGGTGAAAAGTTTTCCTACCTTGTTTTCATGAAACTAATTTCGGTTAATGTCGGCATGCCGCAGAATTACCATTATAACGGTAAAGAAGTGGCGACGTCCATATTCAAAGCACCGGTGGAGGGGACCCGCGGGGTATCCTACCTGAATATCGAGGGTGATGCGCAGGGGGATTTGAAGTCGCATGGCGGGAAGTTGAAGGCTGTGTACAGCTATGATATCTCTTACTATGATCACTGGAAGATCTTGCTGGAGCGCGATGAATGGCAGTATGGGTTGTTCGGAGAGAACCTTACGACCGAGGGACTGACCGATGATAAAGTGCTGGTAGGTGATATCTATCAAATCGGGACGGTGCGCTTACAGGCGATACAACCGAGGTTCCCGTGTTTCAAACTGAACATACGATTTGGCAACGACGACATGCTGCAACGTTTTATGCAGGAGGGAAGGCATGGTGTTTATTTCAGCGTGGTGGAGGAGGGGTCAATATCAGCGGGTGATGAGATACAGCTGGAAGAAAGATCACGCTATGGTATCAGCATACAGGAACTCGTGCGGGCGTACTATAACAAGGGCGCCGACAAACAGTTGGTGGAGGAAATACTCTCGATTGAATTTTTGCCGGAGCGATTGAGGAAAGCGTTTAAGAGTTATAGGGAGGGGTGAATGGTGAATTGGCAATGGGCAATGGTGAATGAAGCTTGTTGGTCAGGCGACCAACAAGGGCGGGAGGTTTCACGCAAAGGCGAAAAGGTTATTGTTCAGGGGCGATGAACAAAGGTGCGAGAGGTGAATGGGCAATGGGCGACCAACAAGGGCGGAGCCAGGTGCTGCCAGGCGGGCAGTGCATGGCTGACTACATGGAGTTTACATACCGGTTTCATTGGAGTTTATATAGAGTTAATATGAAGTCAGATCGCGGTTTGCTCTCTAGAGCTTCACTAGAGATTCACTGGAGGTTCACTAGAGGTTCACTAGAGCTCAAGGGGGAATGGGCGACCGGAAGGGCGGGAGGGTTTCACGCAAAGGCGCCAAGGAGCAAAGGCGCAAAGTTGGTGGTTAAGCTTACATACCGGTTCATTGCGGGTTTACATAAGGTATCTACGGGGTTAGATCGGGGTTTGTTCCCTATAGGTTCTCTATAGCTTCCCTGGAGGTTCCCTGTAGCTTCCCTGTAGCTCAAGGGGTGAATGGGCAATAATGAATGGTGAATGAAGCTTGTTGGTCCGGCGACCAACAAGGGCAGTGAAAAGTGAAAGTTGACGCCGCTCCTCCCCTACCCTGGCGTAAAACGGGCGAGGGAAAAAAATGTTACCATCCACCGCTGGCGCCACCGCCGCCGGAGCTTCCGCCGCCGAAACCACCGAAGCCCCCGCCACCACCGCCAAATCCGCCACCGCCGAAGCCGCCGCCGCCACCGCGACCGCCACCTAACATGGAGCCGATGATGAGGGGACCGAGCCAATCGCTGCCGCGGCCTGTGACCACGTTACCACCACGTCTTCCGCCGCCCCTGCCTCCTCCGCGGCCGAGGAACATGATAATGACGATGGCAATGATGATGAATTTAAAGATGGAGCCGCCACTGAACGCGGGTTTCTCCTCCCGTGGTGTATTGTATTCACCCACCGCGGCTTTGCTTAAGCTTTCGACTGCTTTTAGTATTCCGTGGTAATAATCGTTCTGCCGGAACAGAGGCTGCATGTCGTGGCGGATGATGCTGCCTGCAACACCATCGGGTATTGCACCTTCGAGGCCGGAGCCCACTTCGATACGGATCTTGTGGGTATCCTTAATAATCAGGATGAGTACTCCGTTATCATTTTTCGCGGTGCCGATACCCCAGGCGCGGTAGGTCTCGGTGGCCACGTCTTCCAGTATTCGGTCGTTCAACGATTGAAGCGTAACGATGGCGATCTGATTTGAGCTACTCCGGTCCAGGCTGATCAATTGCTCATTGAGTAATTGTTCCTGTTGCGCATCCAATAGATCTGCCAGGTCGTTGATCATCGAGCCAGCGGGCGGCTTAGCAATGACGTTGCCTGATCCGGGCGATCCCTGGGCAGCCACGATCAGCGTGGCGCAACTGAAGATGAGTATATACAGCAGTTTCTTCATTGTGTCAACCCCCAAATACGATGTCGTCCGGTAATTCATTCCTGTCAGTACTCCTGTCGTATGGAAAATGTTTCACCAATACTTCTCCCACGTCGCAGATCACTTTCACGATCCCTTCCACGTAGTTCTCGCGGTTGAAGAGGCTGACCATTTTCCTGAGTTCGGTGTTCCAGAATTCGGTGCCTACGCGCTGGTGGATGCCTTCGTCGCCGAATATGGCGAGCTGGTGGTCTTTCATGGCGACGTATACCAGCACCGCGTTGCGGTCTTTCGTTTCATGCATATTGAGCGTCTGGAACAATTCGACAGCGCGGTCCAAGGCATCGACGAAACGGCAGCGGCTTTCCACGAACAAACGCACTTCACCGCTTGTTCTTAACTCGGCGGAGCGGATGGCAGCAACCAGCTGCTCCTTCTCCGCCGGGGTAAAGAATTCTGTTTTCTTCCTGAAGAAGTTGAACATTACTTGATATTAAAATTAATATCCGGTGCCTTCTGGCTTGCGGCGTCCGCCTCGTAGAACGGTTTGCGTGGGAAACCAAACATGCCGGCAAATATGTTGTTCGGGAAGGTTCGCACTTTGGCATTGTATGCTTTCACAACATTATTGTAGTCGCTCCGTGCCCGGTTGATCCTGTTCTCCGTTCCCGCGATCTCGTCCTGGAACTTCATAAAGGCCTCGGTCGTTTTGAGTTGCGGGTAGGCTTCGAAGGAAGCGATCAAACGGCTCATGGAACCCTGCAACTGCGCCTGGGCCTGCTGGAATTGCGCGAGGCTGGCGGGATCATTCGTGTTTACCTGTATCTGTGTTGCTTTCGCTCTTGCTTCTGTTACTTCCTTCAGCGTGCTTTTTTCGAAATTGGCGGAAGCTTCCACTGTTTTGATCACAGAGTTATAGAGGTCCGTACGGCGCTGGTAACTCGCCTGGACATTACCCCAGGATTCGTCCACGTTGTTATCGACACCTACCAGGCTATTATATTGACAAGCAGCGCAACCACCAAGTACCAGGATCACTCCTACAATAATGATGAGCGTAAGATTTTTTGTTTTCATCTTTTTATGAGATTTAGTCCGCTAAAAATAACAAAAACCCGTCCATATAGAACGGGTTCGGAAATATAACTGGTGATTACGTTTAGTTTATTTGTTGATCGCCGCGATGCCCGGGAGTTCTTTTCCTTCGAAATACTCAAGCATGGCGCCGCCACCGGTGGAGACGTAGCTTACTTTGTCGGCAAAACCGAATTGGTTCACCGCCGCAACACTGTCGCCGCCGCCAACGAGGGAGAAGGCGCCTTTTCCCGTGGCTTCGGCAACCGCTACCGCGATGGCTTTGGTGCCGCGCTGGAACTTGTCCATCTCGAAGACACCCATAGGGCCGTTCCACAGGATGGTCTTTGACCTGAGGAGGACGTTGGTGAAGGATTCTATGGCCATCGGGCCGATATCGAGCCCCATCCAGCCATCCGGAATATTATTGCTTGCCGCGGAAGACACTTCCGCGTTAGCGTCGAACTTATCAGCAATGACGGAATCGGCCGGCAGGTGAATGCAGACGTTCTTCGCTTCCGCTTTTGCCAGGAGTTCTTTCGCGGTGTCGATCCTGTCTTCCTCGCACAAAGAATTACCGATGTTGCCGCCCTGTGCTTTCATGAAAGTATAAGCCATGCCGCCGCCGATGATGATGTCGGTCGCTTTTTCGAGGAGGTTCTCGATGATGAGGATCTTGTCGGATACCTTAGCGCCACCGATGATGGCGGTGAAAGGTCTCTCGTTGCTGTGCAGCACTTTTTCGGCGCTGGCCACTTCGCTTTCCATCAACAAACCGAACATCTTCTTTTCCTTAGGAAAGAATTCTGCGATCACAGCGGTGGAGGCGTGGGCACGGTGCGCGGTACCGAACGCGTCATTCACATACACGTCACCCAGTTTACTCAATTTCTCAGCGAAGGCTTTGTCGCCTTTCTCTTCTTCTTTGTAGAAGCGGAGGTTCTCCAGGAGGAGTACTTCACCGGGTTGAAGGGAGGCGGCTTGTTGCGTGGCGGAATTGCCGATACAATCGTCGGCAAATTTGATGCCCCCGGCCCCGGCCCTAGCCCCTGAAGGGGAACTGGAAAAGACCAAGGTATTGAGATGATCGATGATATGTTTCAAAGAATATTTATCCTCTGGTCCTTCTTTGGGGCGGCCGAGGTGGCTCATGAGGATGACGCTGCCGCCGTCGTCCAGTATCTTTTTGATGGTGGGGAGGGCGGCGCGGATGCGGTTATCGTCTGTAATCTCCAGTGTTTTTTTGTCGAGTGGCACGTTGAAGTCGACGCGGATGAGTGCTTTCTGGCCGGAGAAATTGTGAGAGGAGAATTTGCTCATGGTATGAATTTAAAGAAACCGCAAAGGTGCTATGGCGCGAATTGCTAAGCGTCAAGCGCCTTTGCAGTTAGGTAAGAAGCGCTTTGTGAATTTATTTACCACATAGGCCCACCCGTACCGATGTACATTCGGGCGGGCACATAGACACATAGTTAAGACAAACGCGTCGCCACAATCACTTACTGATCAAACCAGCGAAATGTTTTACCGTACGCACCAGCTGGCTTACGTAGCTCATCTCGTTGTCGTACCAGCTCACGGTGCGGACGAGTTGTGTATCGCCAACAGTGATCACCTTTGTCTGTGTTGCGTCGAACAGGGAGCCGAAGTTGATACCAACGATGTCGCTGCTCACGATCTCGTCTTCGGTATAACCGTAGCTTTCGTTGGCAGCGGCTTTCATGGCCGCGTTGATCTCTTCCACCGTAGTCTTTTTACCGAGTGATACGGTGAGTTCGGTCAGGGAGCCGGTGATGGTAGGTACCCTTTGCGCGGAGCCGTCGAGTTTGCCTTTCAGTCCTGGCAGCACTAAGCCGATCGCTTTCGCCGCGCCGGTGCTGTTGGGAACGATATTCTCCGCCGCCGCCCTTGCCCTGCGGAGGTCGCCTTTGGCGTGTGGCGCGTCAAGTGTGTTCTGGTCATTGGTATAGGCGTGTACCGTGGTCATCAGGCCCGCTACGATGCCGTATTTCTCATCCAGGACCTTGGCCATAGGCGCGAGGCAGTTGGTGGTGCAGGAAGCGCAGGAGATGACGGTTTCGCTGCCGTCGAGTATCTCGTGGTTCACGTTGAAGACAACGGTCTTCATATCACCGGTAGCCGGTGCCGAGATCACTACTCTTTTAGCGCCCGCTGTAATGTGTGCTTCCGCTTTTTCTTTATCGGTGAAGAAGCCGGTACATTCCAGCACTACGTCCACCTGGTGTTTGCCCCAGGGAATCTGGGCCGGGTCTTTCTGCGCGTATATCATCACCTCGTCACCGTTGACGGAGATGGAGTTCTCACCTGCTTTTACTTCGGCGTCGAATCTTCCCTGCGCACTATCGTATTTTAAGAGATGTGCCAGCACTTTTGGGCTGGTCAGATCGTTGATGGCGACCACATCGATACCCTTCATATTATATATCTGGCGAAAAACAAGACGACCGATCCGTCCGAAACCATTAATGGCAACTTTTACCGTACTCATGTTCAGATGTTTAGATTTTAGTTAACGAGGATGCGAAATTACAGGATTGGGGGGTATGTAAGTGTAACAGTTTGGAAGGATTGATATGGTGCAGGGTAGCTGCAGGGACCAGGTTCCAGGTTACAGGTTGCAGGTCCTCCCTTCCCGGAACGCTAACCAACATTTAGCCTGCCGCTTGCAACCTGTAACTTGCAACCTGCAACCTGTAAAAAGTTTTGGCTGTAAACGGTGGCGGACCTATTTTTGCCACCCTTTAGAAAACGAACATGGCCCGTTCGTCTATCGGCTAGGACATCTCCCTTTCACGGAGGAAAGACGGGTTCGATTCCCGTACGGGCTACTGATAACCACTTGGCATCCAAGTGGTTTTTTATTTTTGCGCCGGACAGTTTTGGTCCTTCCTAAATCTATACGTTGAGTTAAGAGGTACAATGACGGCTGTTTGAAAAACATCTCACTTATTATATTTGCGCTCCGTATGGCAAGGATGTTAATGACCATAATGATCATTTTCATGGCCGTGGGTCCGCTGGCCCATGGGTACCTTGCTTTTAAACTCAACGCGACCCAGACACTGGTAGCAGAAGAAGAAACGCATGATGAGAAGCCGCAGGGAAAAGTAAAAGGGGATCCGAAGGACCAGTATTTCTCCTGCATCGTGTTCCATAGTCACAGCACTTCAGACCTCCTGAAGGCTTCACACCAACACTACCTCATCTTTCTCTCGAAAGGTTATGCAGGCACTCCTTTCATGCCTCCGGAAATGATCTGATGACCACTTCTCCCGGCCATACCTGGCCCGGGATACCTGTGCATTTTATTGTTTCAAACAAAACATAATCTTTTATGAAAAGATCTGTATTTGCCAATCTCAAATACGATGTGCCATCGAGCATCGTAGTGTTCCTGGTGGCGGTGCCTTTGTGTCTGGGTATCGCGCTGGCGTCGGGGGCGCCTTTTTTCTCCGGTCTTATCGCCGGCATCGTGGGTGGCCTCGTGATCGGCACCCTGAGCAATTCTAACCTGAGCGTAAGCGGTCCGGCTGCCGGGTTGACGGCCATCGTGCTTGCAGCGATCACGCAACTCGGTTCATTCGAGGTATTCCTTGCCGCGGTTGTGATGGCCGGCGTGATACAACTGGTACTTGGGTTTTTAAAAGCGGGCATCATTGCCAATTATATACCCGGCAATGTCATCAAAGGAATGTTGACCGCGATCGGGATCATCATCATACTCAAACAGATCCCGCACGCGTTCGGTTATGATAAGAACGCCGAAGGCCATCTTGCATTCATCCAGCCGGATGGCAGCAATACGTTGTCGTCGTTATTGGAACCGCTTACGAAGATCCATATCGGGGTGACCATCATCACAGTGATTTCGCTGGCGCTACTCATCACCTGGGAGAAACCGTTTATGAAAAAGATGAAAGCGGTGCCCGGCGCATTGGTGGTTGTTGTGATCAGCATATTGATCAACCAGGCATTCCTTGCTTATTATCCCTCGCTGGGGATCACCGGGGAACACCTGGTGCAGGTGCCGATAGCGAAGAATTTTGATGAACTCACGGCTTTGTTCCGGTTTCCTGACTTCAGCAACGTCAACAAAGAGGTTATTATCACGGCCATCACCCTCGCGGTGGTCGCTTCTATCGAAACATTGCTGTGCATCGAAGCGGTAGACGCGCTTGACCCGCAAAAAAGAATAACGTCCACTAACAGGGAATTAAAAGCGCAGGGCGTGGGAAATATCATTTCCGGTTTACTGGGGGGACTACCGGTGACCAGTGTTATTGTTCGCAGCAGCGCCAATGTTAACGCCGGCGCGCGTACCCGGATGTCGGCTATACTGCATGGCATATTGATATTGCTTTGTACGCTGCTGATCCCCGGTATCCTGAACATGATACCACTGGGCGCGTTGGCGGCGGTGTTACTGATGACCGGTTATAAGCTGGCGAAGATCTCCGTGTTCAGGCAAATGTTCCGAAACGGCAAATACCAATGGGGACCCTTCATGGTAGCGGTGGTTGCTATCGTGTTTACCGACCTGCTGACCGGCGTAGCCCTCGGGCTGGTGGCCAGCATTTTCGCGATACTGTATGGCAATATGAAGAACTCTTATTATTTCCACAAGGAAGACCACCACGAAGGAGAGATGGTGAAGATCCATCTTTCGGAAGAGGTGTCTTTCCTGAACAAGGCCAGCATCAAACTCACCCTGGATCATTTGCCGGAGAACACGACGGTGGTGATCGACGCGTCCGAATCACAATACATCGACTTCGACGTGCTGGAGATCATTAAAGAGTTTCAATCGGTGAAGGCGCCACAAAAGAACATCAACTGTGTGTTGTTGGGATTCAAAGAAAAGTATGGCATCACCAATACCCACAATGTGCATTCTGAAAAAATGCCGGCCCTGATGAACAGGAATGGAAATATCAGCGCGGCTTAACATTCATCAATAACTTATCAATATGAGAACGTTTAATAAAGAATTACAGCAGCAGGTAACACCAGCGCAGGCGCTGCAGATCCTGAAAGACGGCAATGAACGATTCATAAACAACCTGAAGATGAACCGCAACCTGCTGCAGCAGGTGAACGAGACAAGAGATGGCCAATGGCCATTCGCGGTGGTGTTGAGTTGTATCGACAGCCGCACCGGCGCGGAATTGATATTCGACCAGGGGCTGGGTGACATTTTCAGCATACGCATCGCGGGTAACGTAGTGAACGACGATATTATCGGCAGCATGGAATTCGGCTGCAAAGTGGCGGGCGCCAAGATCATCGTGGTGCTGGGGCATACTAAATGCGGGGCGATCAAAGGGGCGTGCGATGGCGTACAGCTGGGAAAACTCTCCGGGCTGCTAAACAAGGTACAGCCCGCCATCGAAGAAGAACGCGAGACTAAAGTAAACAGGACATCTTCCAATCCTGAATTTGTTGAGCATGTTGCCGGGATCAATGTCCATCTCAACATGAAACTGGTACTCGAACATAGTCCCATACTAAAAGAAATGGCCGAGCAGGGAATGATCGGGCTGGTAGGTGCCATGTATGACGTTAGTACGGGGAAGGTTGATTTTTACGAAGAGCTGATGCCGTTTAGCAAACGAACATCTCAAGGGGAGGAGGTTGTCGCTAAATAATACGACGGTTGCGGTCAACATGTAAAAGCCGAAAACCCACCAGGGATTTTCGGCTTTTTTATTCCTGCCTGGCAAACGCCATTTATTATTTCTTACCGAACATACGGCTGAGCATTCCCCCGATGTCGCCCATGCCGCGACCACCGCTGAGCATGGAGATGAGTGACCCGAGGCCACCGCCACCTGCGGGGGAGCCGGCACCGGGAGATGGGCTTCCGCCAAATGCCCCGCCTAGTGCGCCGCCCAATCCGCCGCCGCCTCCACCAAGGAGGCCACCCAATAAACCACCAAGTCCTCCGCCTCCGCCTCCGCTCCTGTTGCCCGACATCATCTTACCAAGAATCAGCGGAATCAGCGTGCCCAGTAAGCCCTTGCTGATGTTGCCGAAGTTCATGCCCGCATTCTTAAACTGATTTTCCATGCCCAGCTTTTCCAGGAAGTTTTGCGGCGCCGTAACATCCCCTGGTTGCATGTCGGTATGCGCTGCTTTCGTGACAAACTGGTTGATGGTGGAGAACTGCTCCTGGCTCACGTCCATGTAACGGGCCACTTCAGCGATCTGTGCTTTTTCGGGGTCGGAGTAGTTTTGGTCGGCCTCCGCGAATGTGACGAGGTCGGTGATCAATGAATAGCGCAGGTCACTTCCTTTCAACTTGTCCAGGCTTTCCCGGAACTGTGCTTCGGTAGCGGGCTGGTTGGCCACTTCAGCCAGTTCCTGTGTTTCTTCGGGCGATAGCTCGGCTGTTTCGGCCAGGGCCTCGAGGAATTGTAATTCATTATCAGACGCGGTACGATCAGCCGTAGCGATGGCCGCGATGGCTTTGAGATAAGCCGTCCGTTCTTCGCCGGTATAATCTTTCAATAGTCTGTCCTGCTGTTGCATAGAAATTTTTTGTCTTTCGCTTCAACTATTATTCCACAGCGATTTTAGATAGTAATGTTCGAATACACGAATTCGGGGGGCATCATTTGCGCATAAGCAATCAGAAACCAGCTGTTACGGGATAATTCTTTTGCGAGATGGCTGAGTTTGTGGGAGTTGAAGAATTAATCTCATATGTAATGGAATAAAGTTATCTTAGGTTTACAATATTCCATGTTAGTGCAGACGCAGACCTGGCACTTACCCCGGAAATACCTCAGCTACAATAGTTGCAGGTGCTATTTCTCCCCCACACAGCATGAAACATTGTCTCAACCTGGACCTGCTATTGGTCAGTTAAAATGTTTTGTCATGCAAATCAGTATTCAATCATTGGAGATCACCCATGACAGGGTACCCTACCGGCTCCTGGTGAAACGGGTCTTCAATTCAAGTAACAGCGAGATCACTTTTCATTGCTGGGCGCCGGAAGACAGTTCCCGGGCTAAGGAGTTGCTCAAGGGAGACATCATTAAGTTCAAATGGGATGACACGGCGGCGGAGTTGCAGCCGTTCGCGGAGACCCCTGTCGCCGATTCGTTGAAACGGGCGATCCATGAGCATTTCTGTATGGAAAGGGCTTAGAGGTATCTATCTGTATGGTTCCTGTAATACCATATGATAAAAGTTACCACGAGTAGGAAGTAAACAACGAAACCTGCAGAAAACATAGTCACAAAAAAAGGTGGTAAGCTTTTCGGCTTACCACCCTGTTAAAACTAACGATTTTGATCTTCTACCGATTCGTTACCAGTAGCTGAACTCATTGGTGCTGGTGCATTGAGATTGGTATCTTTCGCACGGCTCCTGTTGCTGCCTGAAGCTTCGCCACCTCTCCTGCCGATCGCAGCCATATGCTCACGGTTACGGCTTACGGCCTCACCACCTTTCCTGGCGATTTCTCTTTGCTCTTCTTTATTCATTGCGGCAAAACCACGGTTTGACTTGCCACTAGGGTTAGCACGGTCAGTGCCCTGATTTTGACCACGCTGATCATTTCTGGAACTAGGCATAGCGATACAATTTTAGTTATCAAATTAGTAAGTGCAGTATGAATCATTCAATCCTATGCCAAAAAGCAAGTGCTATGATTAGCAAGCAACAATAAATAGAATATATTGTCTTTCAGTTTCCAATGTAGTGGTAAGTACCCACTAACAAAAGCCATTCCTATCCGCTCAAAAAGCCTGAAAAGATAAGCCCACGTAGTAATTGCGGGCAGGCGCAGCATTGAAATATCGCCCTGAAAACGCGTTCACGTCGTTACCCAAACTATATGCTTCATTGAACAGGTTATCGCCACCGATAAAGAAGCGCAGGCGAACACGCGTGGTATTGACGCGGTATTGCAACCGGGTCCCAAGTACATGAACTTCATCCGCATAGACTGCGTTCGCGTCATTGAGTGGCATGCGTCCCACATATAAATGATTGATGACAAGGCCGAATGCCGGGGCTAAAGCGAGATCGATGCCTGCGGCGATGGTATGCCTTGCCACACCAGGCAACCGGTTACCGCTGAAGTCGTTGTTCACCTGGATAAAATTTCCGTAATGGAAGTCATGCAGGGTGTGGCTGACCCAGGCGCGACTGTTCTTTAATAACGAGCTGGAACTAAACGCGTAATCGATCATTGTCTCGACACCAAACTGGTTGGCCGCGCCGGAATTAATAAAATAGTCGCCACCGGTGGCGTCCCTTCTTTGCACGATCGTATTGCCGAGACGGAAATAAAAAACATTCAGATCCAGGAAGAGCCGGCTATCGAGCAACTTTCCCTTTAGCCCCATTTCATAGTTAAACCCCTGTTCGGCTTCCAGCGCTGTGTTGATCACACCGGTGCTTGGCAGGAGTTCAGAAGTATTGGGTGGTGAAAACCCTTTAGAGAAGGCGGCGTATATCGATAAGTTTTTCGCGATCTTCCGCAGTATAGAAAGCCGTGGCGCGACCTCGTTGTTGTAGTTGCGGCGCTTCACAGAATATGGTAATGGATACAACCTGGTGAGACGGACGTTCAATTGATTAATACTGATCCCTGCCGTGAACAACCAATTACCCAGTTGCGCATGCGCCTGTGTAAAAATAAAAAGGTTGCGGTTCGACACTTCATCATCCGTCTGCAATGTGTCAGGATTGCCCAGCCTGTTACCGAATGACCGGGCAGTGATGAATCCCTGTTGCGCTTCCAGGCCCGCATGCCAGCTGATGTTTCTTTTTCGATATTGAATGATGGCCCTTGAACCGAAATGCGGCTCAGCGGTGCGACCGTAATTCCTGAATGTTGGATTCCTGAGTTGGGTATACGCACCATATAAAGCGATGGACCCATTCCAGTTACTATCGATCGCGTGTTGCAGCGTTGCGGCTGCCAGGAACATTTTCTGGTAAATCGCGGCGCGTGTGGCCACCGCGCCAGGTGATGCGCCGATCGTGGGCCTTGGCTGTGTGGGATCGGCGGCATACTCCGCAGCGGTGAGTCCCCCGGGTGTCTGGTAACGCATATCGCCATACAACAGGTGCGCACGCATTCTTGTATTGGCAGTGAGCACGGTCTCGGCGTCCCAGGTAAACACGTCGCGACGTAATGCGGCGTGCATTCGATAGCCCTCCGCTACCTGGTGGTTATAAGCAATCACACTCCTGGTCTTTTCTTTTCCTAATTGAGCTGCGACATGCATGTTATGCGCACCAAAACTGCCAAAGCTATAGTCCAGTTTCGACGCGAAGGCAGGCGGCATGGTTTGTATCAACAGTACACCACCGGTTCCCGCGCCATAAAGGCTGCTGCCGGGGCCTTTTATCACTTCTATGGATTGAAAATTATGAAAGCCAAGCTGGTTGAGGTAGCTGTTACCTCCGGGGTCTGTGAAAGGAATATTGTTGTAGTAGATCTTGACATTACGGACACCGAAAGGCGCGCGTTGCGAACTACCGCGGATATTGACGCGGTAACTGCCGGGTGACCGCTCTTCCATCCGAACACCGGGCAACGAATTCATCGCGGGGAGAATGCCCTTATTTCCGTAACGGTTGAGCTGGTTGCTGCCAATATGATTGATCGCGGCCGCTACATCAATGGCCCGTTGATTCAATTCATAGGCACGCACCACTACATCACCGAGTTGTTGCACGGTGGTATCTGCAACACCGGTATCCTGCGCGTGGGAAAATACAGTGATCAAAACAGGAAGGAGCAGGAGAATCCTTTTCATCAGCAGGTAAGTGCTTGGTCAGGAATGCGAATGGAAGCGATGGTCGAGGCTGAGTTCTTTTTCGATGATCTTGCCGATCTGCGTAGCTAATTCTGTTTTGCCGACTTTCATATCCACCCATACGCCGTCATCACCTTTTGCGAATGTGTATTCATGCTTGTCGTCCACAACGCAGTAATAGTAGTGTGTGCCGTCTGCATTGTATTTAATAAAGACCTCGACAAAAGACCGCTTGTCGTTATTGGTGAAATCACTGTCAAAAGCGAATATTCCCGAGTTATCCAGCATAATGGGTCTTTTTAGAATTGACATCAATATTTACGCCATCAGGCTTCAAAACCTTCGATGGCAGCGTTGGTGGCCAGGAGGCGGCTCAGCTGCGCATGTGTTTTCCTGCCAGCCGTAACACGGTACACGACCACTACCTTATCCATGTTCTTTTTCAACTGGGACAGCGAGTAGGTTATATCCAAAGACTTGAATTGCCTCTCTACCTCTTCCCAGGAACCTTCGCCCGGCCGGAAAGTGATCTCGTAGATCCGCTTCTGGATAATGTTCTGCATCACACGTTCGAAACGGTTCATGATGACCAGCGTGGCGAGTACGAGCACCAGTTCAACCGCGGCCAGCAGGTAAGCACCAACGCCGATGGTCATACCGATGGCGGCGGTGACCCAGATGGTGGAAGCCGTGGTGATACCCCTTACGGTGAGTCCCTCCCGCATCATCACACCGGCACCCAGGAAACCAATGCCTGTTACGATGTTCGAAGCCACGCGGTCCTGGTTAAAGTATTCCTGCGAGATGATGGTAAAGATGGTAGAGCCGATGCATATCAGGGTGAGTGTTCGTAGGCCGGCGGGTTTGTCGTGAAACTCGCGTTCGAAGCCAAGCATAGCGCCGGCGACGAGTGCCGCGAGCACTTTGAACATATCGTCTGTAAATTCCATTACTCTAAGTTATGAATACTGTGTTGTGCGGGAACCTCCACCATGCGAAATCCTTTTTTTATCAGCCGGCGCTGGAATTCGAGCTGCACTTCGTATTCACCGTGCACCAGGAACACGTTCTTGACCATGTCGGGATCCTGGCAGGCCAGGAACTGGCAAAGGTCGTCATAGTCGCCATGCGCGCTCATGCTCCGCATGATGCCTACTTCGGCGCGGACGTCGTATTCCTCCCTGAATATGCGCACGCGTTGCGCGCCATTCATTAATCGTCCACCGAGTGAGTTAGGTTCGCAGTATCCCACGATCAGGATCGTATTCCGTTCATCGCCGATATTGTTCTTGATGTGGTGTTTGACCCTGCCCGCGTCGGCCATACCGCTCGCGGAAATGATGATGCATGGTTGTGGGAGCAGGTTGAGCGCTTTGCTTTCATCGGCGGTATGAAGGAATTTCAAGCCGGGAAAATCGAACGGGTCCGCGTCGGTGAGCAATAGTTTCTGGATGTGTTTGTTGAATCCTTCGGGGTGACTCTTTACCACGCCGGTTGCTTCCTTACTCAGCGGGCTGTCGACGTACACCGGCACCTTCGGCAAGCGCTTTTCCAACTCCAGCTGGTTTAGAAAGTACAGCAGTTCCTGTGTTCTTCCCACGCTGAATGCGGGGATAATGAGTTTGCCTTTTTTCTCTACGCAGGTCTTGTGGATCCACTGGAGAAAAAGATCGGCGGTGCTGACGATATCTTCATGCAATGAACTACCGTAGGTGCTCTCGATGATGATGTGATCCGATTGAGGGAATACCTCTGGTGACTTCAGTATCGCGTCGCCGTATCTTCCTACGTCGCCGCTAAAAGTGAGTTGCTGGGTTTTGCCATCCTCCGTTATCCTTACGTGCACTGCGGCGCTGCCGATGATGTGACCTGCATCGGTGAAGAGTGCTTCGATGCCATCCTCTATTTTGGTCCACTCGCCATAGCTAACAATCTCCATCAAAGGATACACGCTTTTGGCGTCTTCCACGGAATAAAGCGGTTCTACCAATGGTTCGCCTCTTTTCGCCCGTTGCTTATTGGAGTAGGCAGCATCGTCGCGTTGGATCTCGGCGGAATCCAGTAAGAGGATGTTGGCCAGTTCACGGGTAGCCTTCGTGCAATATATTTTGCCATTGAATCCATCCTTCACCAGTTTGGGTAAGAGGCCGGAATGGTCGATGTGCGCATGCGAGAGTAGCAGGTATTTGACGGAAGCAGGATCGAAACCCCAGTTCTCGTTAAAGGAAAAGGTGTCCTTGCCCAATCCCTGGAACAGGCCACAATCAAATAAGATCTTAGTGCCGTTCTTAAGTGTGAGCAGGTGTTTTGAACCGGTTACAGTACGGGCGGCGCCGTGGAATGATATCTTCATTTGTTATGTTTATTGTTTGAAGGAGGTTGCAAGATACATCCGCCCAAGTTTGTCGTTCGGACAGGGGTTGCACCCCCCCGACTATGTCGTACGGGCAAGAGTTACAGGTTGCATCCGCCCAACTTTGCCGTTCCGATAGGGGTTCAAATTCCAGGTTATGAAACCTGTTGCCTGTAACCTGTAACTTGAAACCTGTCACCTGTAACCTTATCCCTGTTGCTTTGTTTTAAAGCTCCAGGTGATCCAGAACTCTGCAACAACCTCACCAGCTTCGTTCCTGGCTACTGAATAGCAGCGGATGGGAACACCTTCGGCCGAATGGCGGGCCTGCTGGACCGCCGCCGTTATTGCGTTGCCGTCATCGCAGGTGAAAGAAACCTTACCTATCGCCTTCTTGTGGTAGACCCCTTCGGTTTTTACCACCAGCATGCTTGGTGACGGCTTTTGCCCGTAAATATTCCCCATGCAGAGTGTGCCGGTACTCAGTTCCGCCGCCATCTGCATTACGGCGAAATAAAGAGATCGGAAAGGGTTCTGGTTGAGCCAGCTGTATTTCACCGTGGTGGTGCAGCTTTCCTCCGAGAGCGCCGCGATCCTGATACCCGTGAAATAGACGAGGGGCAGCCGGGATAGCAGGAAGGCCCGGTAATTCACCGGATGGAGGAGGCGTTTTCGGAATCTGGCGAAGTCGGGGTTCATGGGTTCGAAACTAAGGTATTCGGGAAGAATGTTGCCAGGAGGTAGCCGGTCGTTTATGCGGTTGTCACTGCCCGGGAAGAATCCTCAGCTTATGCACAAAAGGGGTCGGCAAGTCACTTAACAAAAGATTGGCTTTGAAAATCCGCGTGCGCGATATTAAATTCATGGAGCAATTCGCC
>JAJTCI010000177.1 GCA_021323155.1 Chitinophagaceae bacterium
CCGGGGAACAGATCATTAAAAATGCTCCGGTAATAATATTCCTCCTTGCTCCTTGGTGTATTAATGGGAAACCGGTGCGCGGCGTACTTGAGCTGCTCATCAGTAACCTGTTCGGAAGTGATCTTCTTCAATGTATCGATCCAATTATAACCTACCCCATCGGAGAACTGCTCTTTCTGGCGCCAGGCTACTTCCTTCGGCAGGTAATCTTCAAACGCTTGTCTCAGTATCCGCTTCTCGATCACACCATTCCCAGCCATCTTGTCTTTAGGGTTCACGCGCATCGCTACATCCATGAACTCTTTGTCAAGGAACGGCACACGGCCTTCTACACCCCAGGCCGCGAGGGATTTATTTGCACGGAGACAATCATACAGGTGCAACTTGCCAAGTTTCCGAACGGTCTCTTCGTGGAATTGCCGTGCATCCGGCGCCTTGTGGAAATAAAGGTAGCCACCGAACAACTCGTCCGCCCCTTCCCCGCTCAATACCATCTTCACACCCATCGATTTGATCACGCGGGCTAACAAGTACATCGGTGTGGAAGCACGGATCGTCGTTACATCATATGTTTCGATATGATATATTACATCACGCAAGGCGTCCAGTCCTTCCTCGATCGTAAAGTTGACTTCATGATGTACGGTGCCGATATGATCCGCTACTTTCCGTGCGGCGGCGAGATCAGGTGATTCTTTTAGTCCCACCGCAAACGAATGAAGCTGCGGCCACCAGGCGTCTTTGGTGTCCTCCTCTTCAATCCTGCGGGCGGAAAATTTCTTGGCGATCGCCGATATTATGGACGAATCCAGCCCACCGGAAAGCAAAACCCCGTAAGGCACATCCGACATCAATTGGCGGTGCACCGCATCTTCAAGGGCCTTTCTTAATACGGCTGGATCGGTATCGTTATCCTTTACATTATCAAACTCGGTCCATTCGCGGTTGTACCATTTCACGGGGGTCTTATCAGGACTATACAAGTAATGACCGGGCAGAAACTCTTCGATCTTATTACAAACGCCGTTGATGCATTTCAATTCTGAAGACACATAAAAATTCCCCCACTCATCCCAACCCATATATAGCGGGATGATGCCCATATGATCACGCCCGATCAGGTAAACGTCTTTTTCTTTGTCATATAAGGCGAAAGCGAAAATCCCATTGAGATCTTCAAGAAATTCCACGCCTTTCTCACGGTATAAGGCCAGGATCACCTCGCAGTCGGAGTGGGTGAGAAAATCGTAAGGCTGTTTTAATTGTTTGCGCAGCTCCTTGTGGTTGTAGATCTCGCCGTTTACAGCGAGGACAAGGTTGCCATCGGCACTATACAAGGGTTGTTTGCCGGAAGTGGGATCCACGATCGATAACCGCTCGTGTACCATGATCACTTTTTCGCTCAAATAGATCCCGGACCAATCAGGTCCACGATGCCTTTGCTTCTTTGACATCTGGAGCGCCTGGCCCCTCAGGTCTTCCGCCTTTGATTTAAGATCGAATATCCCTACGATACCACACATATCACCTTCTTTTGGTTAAGTCGGCAAATATAGCGTAGCACCCGCTGTGGCGCGCTGAATAATGGAATATACCGCGATAAGCTGTTAATTCTTCTTCTTCATCGCAACCAGTGCACCATAGTACGCCGGCTTTTTACGGTAATTAACGTCGAAGATGTTCGGGAAATCTTCTTTACCCTGGTTCAATACGATCCAGGAGTATTTATCATTGGGATCCCATAGCGTGATGCCCGCCCGCTGTGATGGTGGGACCAGCCGGTAATATGCACCGATTGCGAAACGGTAATAATCGCGCTGCGCAATGAGTTGATCGTTCGAAGGCGTGAACCCCGTCGTGTTCCACGGATTGATCCTTACATCCATTTCGGATATCCGGATCTTTAGTCCTGTAGCCGCCAGCTTCGTGAAAGCGCGTTCTATAGCGGCAAGGTCATTCTTGATCGTAATATGCATCTGTACACCGATGCCATGAATGGGTACGCCCGCTGCCTTCAGGCTGTTCACCAGCTTCACCATGGAATCCAGTTTGGCGCCGTCAGACTCCAGCTTGTCTTCATTGATGTATAACTGCGCGTTCGGATCTGCTTCATGCGCATAGTTGAACGCCTTGGCGATATAATCACGTCCTAGGAATTCGGCAAAATAGAATTTGTCGCCTGTTGATGTTCCAGGAACAGGATTCGTCCGGATCGCGCCGGTTCCTTCCTCCAGCGGTTCATTCACCACATCCCAGGCCATCACTTTATTCTTGTAACGCGAAATCATACGGGTGATGAACTGCTTCATCGCTGTATCCACCTTTACCGGGTCAAGCGAGAAACCCCCGCTTGCCGGGCGCGGTATGCTCACATTATCAAAATAGAACACACCCTCTACGGGGAAATGAAACTTCAGGCTGAGCGTTGGCTCTCCCGCGGTAAATGTCCAGGTGTATTTCTCCCATGCGGTCGTAAGGAAGAACGTGCGTTCCTGGTAAGTAGTATTCTGGATAACCGCCTTAAACCTGCTTCCATGCACGTTCGCACGGGCATAGAACGATAATGTATATGAATACCCTTGCGATAAGCCAAAGAAGTCGCTATAAGCCTGCATGCTGAATTGCTGCGGCCCCGCTGTGGTTACATTTACCTTCATTGCTTTCGATCCCTGGTATGGATTCGCCGTCTCAATTTCAAAACTACCTACAGCGCCGCCGCCCACCTGTGTGATCCAGTTAGAGAAGTTCGCTCCCGTTGTTGCTTCGAACCCAGGGTTCACCACCACGTTCACTTCCGTTCCGGGCGAAGTCAGCGAACGCAGGTAGGTCGTGTTGCTGCTTTTAAAATCCACCAGCGTGTGCCCGTGGATCGACAATCCCTGAGCCTGGGCCATGTTCACAAATTCATCTGCCTTCGTATAATCATACGCGCCTTCGTTCGTTACGATCACGCCATGTTTGAATTCATTCTCGAACGTCACACTATTGAAATGCGTTTTCACAATGCCTGCGTAAGCGGTATCTGATTTTAAAAGATCAAGTCGAATACCTACCCCCACCGGTTCGCCGGCGAATGCTTTCAACGTACCGGTAGTATCGGTAGTCGCATATTCGTCTGGCTTGTCAGCTTTCTTTTTGCAGGACGTGCATGTAGCGATTAAAAAGGCAGATAAGCCCAACGCTGCAATAGATCTCTTGAACATGGATATTGTGAAGTTTAATCAATACACCTCATAAAAAATTAAGCCAAGTTTTTACGGCTGCAAATGAGCGGTATGTAAGCGGCAGTCGGCGGATTAATAAGCGTTCTTCTCTCCCTTTACGATGTTGTAAGCGGTGAGGAAGATGATGCGGAGATCCATCCAGAAAGACCAGTTTTCCATGTACCATATATCGTGTTCGATACGGCCTTCGATGTCCGCAAGGTCTTTTGTTTCGCCCCGGTATCCATTTACCTGTGCCCAACCCGTAATACCCGGCTTAAGGAAGTGGCGGATCATATACTTGTTGATGATCTGCTTGTAATCGTCGTTCATTTTCAGCGGGTGTGGCCTTGGTCCCACCACGCTCATTTCTCCCAACAGCACATTAAAGAACTGCGGCAACTCATCAAGGCTGGTCTTCCTGAGTATACGGCCGATCCGAGTCACTCTTGGGTCATCTTTGGTCGCCTGCTTGTATTGGTTGTCTCCCTCGGTCGTCCGCATCGTCCGGAACTTGAACACACGTATACGGTTCAGATCGCGACCCAGCCTGTTCTGTATAAAGAACACCGGGCCCTTCGAGTCGAGTTTTATCAGGAGCGCGATGATCGGTATCAGCCAGCTAAGGATGAATACGAGAACAAAAAGACTGAAAAACACATCGAACGTCCGCTTCTTTAACCGGTTGGCGATATCGTCCAAGGGCTCACGGCGCAACGAAAGTATCGGTATGTGATTGGCAAAGTTCACATGGACATTCCGGTCTATATATGTATGGAAATCGGTAGCGAACTTGAACCGGATGAAATTATTTTCCGCCTGCTCCGCCATATCATACAAGAATGGGTGATCCTTGGCCGGGAGTGTTGAATATATCTCTGAAATGTTGTTTTCAATGGCATACTGCAGGCAGTCCTGCGGGTTGCCGATGATCGGGAATGACGACAGTTCCTTTACATTATCAAAATCCTCAAAAAAGCCCTCTACAGAAATATTCTTACTTGCTGAAAGATGATGGTCCACGAGGTTCTTCGCTGCGTCGTTATACCCGATGATCACCACTTTCCGCACGAACTTCTCGTGGATTCGGATCACTTTAACCGCCCCTATATACAGCCCACGGCTCAACACCAGGCTTCCCGCAAAACCGCCGAGAAACCATGTGACAAAAGTCCGTGAATAAGAAAAAGGTGAAAAATAAAGGTAGGCAGCCACCAGCAGCAGGAAAAACACGAAAGCCTGCAGCGTGTGTCGCGTAAGCACCTCGATCCTGTACGAGTTTGAATTGATGTATAAAGAGGTGGTGGCGCAGCTAATAAGCCAGGACACGTTCGCTACGAGGAACAGGGCCAGGTAGCTACTATCCACAAAAATCGTATTGTTGATCAGGAAGAGCGCGGCTACATACACCATATTTACTCCCCACAGGTCCACGAATGAAAAAATGAACTGGAAGAAGTTATTATAACGGTTGTTCATATTCTGTGCTTAGGAAAAAGTAGTATACCCTAATCAACAAATTTTTGTACCAGAATCAGCGCCCGCCTATCCGATTGTTTTGCAGTGAGGTCTATAATACGCAGGTCGGCTCGTGGGCAATTTGATACCCAAATAAGTCCAACCCTCAATCAGACAACCGCAGGTAATGGTGTTAGGGCCTGTACGATCGGCTGGGTTGAATAAAAGATTTCCTTTATCTGTTCGACGCGGTTCTTCCAGGAATTGTTACGCGCTACCTTGGATCGTTTCAGGGCCAGCTCAGCCGTGTCGTCCCGGTAAGCTTCAATACACTTATCGATGAAACACGTGTTATCGCATTTGTACACGAGCTTGTCTTCAAAATGCCAGCTCCTGATATTGGGCATGTTGGTCACCACGGCCGGTTTACCCAAAGCCAGGTACAGCCACAACTTATTCGGTGTGGCGCCCTTATTCAGCCTTCTTACATCATAAGGCGCAATGCACACGTCCACCTGTGAAAGCGCTTCGTACAAATCACGCCCGGTCTTCGGACCAACCAGCCGTGCATTGGGAAAACGCGCCAGTTTCTGGCGATTGGCCTCGCTCACGGGCCCTATAAAAACAGTAACAAATCGTTCCAGCAGTGCGTAAAGCAGGTCCATATCCAGGTTGTAATCCAGGTAACCGACAAGACCTAATACAGGCAGGTCGGTATCCTTTTGGGGAT
>JAJTCI010000178.1 GCA_021323155.1 Chitinophagaceae bacterium
GTTGGACAAAGCGTAACCAAAGGAAGTTTGTTTGCGCTGCCTGCCTGCTCTTGAATCGATATTGGTAGAGCTACCGATATCGCCGAAGGCAAAAGTGTTAGCCCGGAGTGCGATGGACAGGTCGCGGTTACGCATCACGTCGTTCAGTCCACCCCATAATCCGAAAGGTGTAAAGCCGTTATCGAGGTTATCCATCGGGATACCGTTCATGTAAGTCGCATTCAGGTCGTTGTCGTATCCCCTGATGCGGAAACGAACGGCGTTGAAATTAAATGAGGCCGCGCTGTAAAAAGGATCACGTCCTGCGGTAAGCAAAGAAGCAACACCCTGTGACCCATCTCCTTCGTCATCGATGGTAACGGTAGGGATCGTTTCTGTGATGTCGTCCTTGATCTCGTTCACGATACTGTCCGTTGTTTTGGGACGGGTAGTATCCTTGGACTTGTTCGTTTGCGCTTCGGCCATCACCCCGAAAAGTGTGGCCAGCAAAAGCAACGTCAGTTTTCGCATAAATCTTTTTTGGTAGTGGCAAATGTACTTACAGGTTTTCAAAGGGTAACTGCCAATTGGGGGATTAACGTGATATTAATCGTTTTCTAACCGGGTTTCGCCGAAATAAAAAAGCCCATCCGACAGTTGACGGATGGGCTTTTTGCCAAGGCCGGATATATTACTCGCCTGCGACTTCGAATTCGATCTCAGTAACGTTGCCGTTACCGAAGTCGATAGAAGCTTTGTGCGTGCCTAACTCTTTCACATCGTCCACGATAGAGATACGCTTGCGATCGATCTCGTAACCTTTCTGGTCGCGGATCGCGCGTGCGATCTGGAGGGAGGTGATGCTGCCGAAGATCTTGCCGCTGGTGCCGGTCTTTGCAGACAGTTTGATAGCGGACTCTTTCAGCGCGCTGATCACGTTGTTGATCTCAGCGAGCATCTTGTCTTCTTTCTTTTTGGCAACTTTCTGGCGTTCCTGCAGTTGCTTCATGTTAGAAGGGTTGGCTTCTACAGCTACTTTCTGCGGGATCAGGAAATTCCTCGCGTAACCATTCTTCACTGTTACCAGTTCGTTGGCGCCGCCCAGGTTGTCTACGTCCTTAATTAAAATTACTTGCATGATTGTTTTTTTAGTTCCCCAGCGCCCAATCTTTGATTGTGACTGTCTCCCGGTTGCCACCGGGATTAGGGATGGTGACTAATTATGTCAGTGAGTCAATAAGTCAGTAAGTCAATGACTGCATGACCGTTGATGACTAACTCTCTATTTCAATAAATCCGTTACATAAGGCATCAATGCCATCTGGCGGGCCTTCTTAACTGCATCGGAAACTTTACGCTGGTATTTGAGGGAGTTACCTGTTAAACGGCGTGGTAATAATTTGCCCTGCTCGTTCACAAACTTCTTCAGGAATTCAACGTCTTTGTAATCGATATACCGGATACCGTATTTCTTGAAACGGCAGAATTTCTTCTTGGGTTTCTCGGCTTTGATGGCGGTCAGGTACTTGATCTCGTTTGTTTTTGCCATGTTATGCCTCCGCTTTTTCGGTTCCAGTAGGTACGCCACTTCTCTTCCTGGCATTGTACTCGACGGCGTATTTGTCGAGTTTGGTTACCATGTGACGCATGATCTGCTCGTCACGTAGCATTTGGATCTTCAGACCCTCGTTGAGGTTGGATGGCCCAGCAAATTCCAGAACCCAGTAAATTCCTGTGGTTTTCTTCTGGACAGGATAGGCCAGTGATTTTAATCCCCAGGGATTGCTGTGCACGATACTTCCACCATGACCAGTAATATAGTCGGTGTACTTTTTCTGAATCGATTTGAACTCTTCTTCAGAAAGCACAGGGGTAAAAATCACCATCATTTCGTAATTGTTCATTACCCTGATTTTGTGGTTAAAAAATGTCCCGATCCGGATGTCCGGATTTTTGGGACGGCAAAGGTAAGGCTACGAGAGGGAAAAGCAAGGCCGTTTTTGCGTTTTAGGCCTGCTTTGGGGCGATTTTAACCTGGCCGCTGCGGGCCTGGTCTCTATAAGCACTACGCCGCCTGCGTGATGGTTGACAATCAATCATTTCCACGACATAGGTGCGAAAGGTCGATGCCTGCGGGAAGTTCGGTTTTCCGGATATCGCCCGCGGAATGTTTCATTAATATACCTGGCACGCTCCCGACGAGCGTCAATTTCCCGTTCTCCTGCAGCAGGGCCGTGCCTTCCGGCAGGCAGACCACTGGGGTGCCCGGGTTGAGTTTCAGGAATTCGGTCAGCCTTTGATCGCGGGTCTCCCCATTGAATCCTTCCATCACTACGTTATAATAATGCGGGTTGATCTGGAAGGGGAAAAACGCCAGCGCCCGGAAGCTTTCCGGCTCGATGATGGGCATGTCGTTGGTCGTGCAGATGGTGGCACCGGTAATGTTGGACCCCGCGCTCCAGCCGATATAGGGGGTTCCGGCGAGGACCTTCTCACGGATCACTTCCAACAGGCCGGACTTATACAGGTCGTGAAGGAGTTTGAAGGTATTGCCACCGCTCACCATGATCACATCGGCTTGTTCTACTACAGGTCGGTCTGTTGTGGTGGCAGTAGTGATGGCGTGGGGCAGGCCGGCAAAGGCTTCTTTTACCATCGCCACGAGCGGGTCTTTGTTCTCGTCCACGAATGCAAATGGGATAAAAGCGATGTTGAGGTGCTTTTCGCCCAGGAATCGGGAGATCTCCGCAATGGCCTGTTGGAGGTAGCCACCTTTCCCAACACGCGAGCTGCTCAGTGCGAGAATGCGGGTTTCGAGGTTCATTTGGTAAAATTAAGTTAACGCAAACGATTGCAACAGCCGTCTTTTAATGGGCTCTTAAACTTCCGGGGGAGTCATAATATCCTTTTAATTGATATATGTATTATTTAATGCGTGGTTCTGTTATTTATCATGAACTTGCACTCATAAAGGAAATAGCTATGAATAATATTCTGAAGAAACTTTACGACATCATTACAAAGCCAGCACCGAAGAAAATATTAATACCGATCCCAGTAAGAGCAAATAACGGCCGTTAATATATTGCCCCTATTGAAATGCTGAAAGCATGAGCAAGCCTCATGCTTTTTTATTACAGATATTTATCGCGTGAAAACTGAACAGAAAAAGATCGACGTTATCAACCGCCTCCTCGAAGACTGCGTAATGGCGTATCCTGTTTCGTCTTTCGTGATCAGCATTTACCAGCAATACCAGCAACGTGGCTGGCTCACCAAAAAGCAACTGGAAGGGCTATATGCGAAAGCCGCGGCCATACAGGAACTGGAACCCGAGAAGCTGGCTTCACTGGAAGCGCTGATAAAAAAAATGCCCAACCGCGATAAGTCAGCCTTGCCCGAAACCAAACCACTTTATACGAAAGACGCGGAGGTGGGTGATTCGATCAACGCCATACTTGCCAAATACCCGCAGCACAAAAGAGTATTGTTCCTGCAGTCGAAGTATGAGAATAACGAACAATTATCCGCAGTTGAGCTGGGTGAATTGCAGAAATTCAAAACGATCCTCAAGGTTTGAATTTATCTGTAAATTGCCTTAGCCAAAACATATCTATTGAAACGACTTCATCCCGCGATACTCAGCCTTGCTTCCGGTGTATTGTTATGGCTGAGCTGGCCGACGTCTCCCTTGACGCCTTTGGTATTCTTTGGTTTCGTGCCGTTGCTGTTACTCGGGGACCTCGGGTTGAAAAGGAATAGTTTTTTCAAGTACACCTACCTGGCATTATTTGCCTGGAACCTTCTTACTACGTGGTGGATCGTGAACGCCTCGCTGGTGGGTGCTATGATGGCGATCATTTTGAACAGCCTTATCATGTGCCTGCCTTTGCTTGGTTATCGCAGTTTCAAAAATAAATTCGGAAGAACGACTGGATACTTTTCATTGATCTGTTTCTGGATGGCCTTTGAGTACATCCATTTGAACTGGCAGCTCAGCTGGCCCTGGCTGAGCCTGGGCAATGTGTTCGCGTCGCAACCCGATTGGGTGCAGTGGTATGAATATACAGGCAGCGGAGGAGGGACGTTATGGGTGCTGGTGGTTAATGTGCTGGTGTATGAACTGGGACAAATCCAAAATCCAAAATTCGAAATTCAAAAATGGATCACTAAAAGAGGGATCGTTGCAGTGCTTTGTTTGCTGCTGCCGATCATTGTTTCGTACATGATCGGTTCCATGTCGGGCCTGGATAATCTGATGGTGATGAAGAGGCGGATGAAAGACAACGTGGTTATCATACAGCCGAACATCGATCCGTACAGTAAGTTCGAACAGGGGTCGGCGGCGCAGCAGATACAAACGCACCTGCGGCTGACGATGGCTTCGATCGATACTAACACCCGCCTGGTGATCTGGCCCGAGACGGCTTTGCCCGCTAATATTCCCATAGACGAAACGCGAAGCCATCCGGTATACCAACCGGTCATTGATTTTATCAATAGCCATCCAAACCTGGTATTGCTTACGGGCATCGAGACGATGCGCTGGTACGGCACCACCAAACCGGCATCGCCTTACGCGCGAAAGCATCCTTCCGGCGATTATTATGATTCATACAACGCGGCGGTGAGCATTAAAGCGGGCCAGCCATTGCAGTTCTATGTAAAGAGCAAACTGGTGCCGGGGGTAGAAACGTTACCCACTTTCCTGAATGTGCTCGGACCTGTTTTTGAAAAGTTCGGTGGTACTACCGGTGGTTACGCGATGGACACCGCCTCGGTTGCATTCGCGCACCAGGGCAATTATTTCGTGACCGCGCCGATCATTTGTTATGAGAGTGTTTTTGGTGAATATGTAGCCAGCTATGTACAGAAGGGCGCGAACCTGCTTACCATTATCACCAATGATGGCTGGTGGGGCAACACCCCGGGGCACAAACAGCATCTCGCTTATGCCAGGCTGCGGGCCATAGAAACACGGCGGTGGGTAGCCCGGAGTGCGAACACCGGTATCTCCGCGGTGATTGATAATTATGGGCAGTTGGTGGAGTCCAGGGGCTGGGACAAAGCGGAGGTGATCAAATACATGATCCCTGCGTTTACGCGCCAGACATTTTATGTAAGGAATGGGGATTATCTCTACCGGTTTTTTGCGCTGCTGGCAGGATTGTTGGTGTTATGGAACCTAATTACTGTTGTTCAAAAACGGGCCAGGAAGACCAGATAACTGCAGCGTTTGAGCAACATCTTCACCGCTCAAACTTATTCCCGTGATCAGCAATTTCCAGTATTTCAGTACGAACATTTCTTACCGTATCGAGGGCGCAGGCGATCCCATCGTGCTCCTTCATGGTTTTGGCGAAGACAGCCATGTCTGGGATCATCAGGTTGAAGTGC
>JAJTCI010000179.1 GCA_021323155.1 Chitinophagaceae bacterium
GATCTCATTTCCCATATACTCACGGTATTCTTTCCTTATGTCTACTTTCCCTACCTGGGATTTTCGCCGAACGAACAGTGGAAAGGTCACGAGGTATTCAAAAAGTACAAGAAGCCGGCCTCACGCGAGTGGATCGACGCAGCTGTCTTCGCCATAGTAGCAGCCACGCTCATCCGCACATTCATTTTCGAAGCCTACACCATTCCCACACCCAGTATGGAACGCACCCTGCTGGTGAATGATTTCCTCTTCGTCAATAAGATGAGCTATGGACCACGCATCCCGCAGACGCCACTCAGTTTCCCGTTTGTGCATAACACGCTGCCGATGTCCACTACCACACCGTCTTATCTTAAATGGATCCAACTTGATTACCGCCGCATACAAGGTTTCGGTAACGTAGAACGCAATGACGTAGTGGTGTTCAATTTCCCTGCGGGCGATACCATCATCAACCTGCCTGAATACGGTTCTGCTAAGCCTTATTATGACGTGCTTAGAGACGGCTACAATGGCGACCGAGCTAAACTGAAAGCGGATTACCCTATCCTGGTACATCCAATGGACAAAACCGACAACTATATCAAACGTTGTGTAGGAATACCGGGTGATAATATCAAAATAGTCAATGGCGTGTTGTGGGTGAATGATAAACCGGCGCACGTGCCCGGTGGTTCACAAACGGAGTACCGTGTAGTCACCAACGCGCAAAACCTGAGTTATGAATTCCTGGAAGAAGTCTTAGGCATCGATACAGATAACCCGCAGGACCAGATCCGACCCGCAATGGGTGATTCAACAGGTCATTCCTGGATCATTAACATGACACCAGAGCAGGCAGAGCTGGTGAAAAAGGAAAAGAATGTGATCAGTGTAACCTTTGAACCGTATGAACCTGGCCAGACATTTCCTTACGACAGCAATTACCGCTGGACCGTGGATGAATTCGGACCTGTCTGGATACCGAAGAAAGGCGCGTCTGTAACATTGACGCCGCAGAACATTGCTTTCTATCGCAGGATCATCAGCAACTACGAACACAACGAATTATTGGAGTCGAATGGAACATTTACCATCAATGGTAAGCCCACGAATACTTATACTTTCAAGTACAACTATTATTGGATGATGGGTGACAATCGCCACCGCAGCCAGGACAGCCGCATCTGGGGTTTTGTACCCGAGACGCATATAGTAGGAAAGGCCTCGCTGATTTGGTTCAGCTGGGATGGAGGGCCAAGATGGAACCGTCTTTTCAAGGGCATTAAATAAATTCATTAACTTAGTCAATCCCCACCACGGTGGGGATTTTTTATCTAAACAAGCAGAATGGCTTCTGAGAATTATAGTTTCGAGTACGAAGTGTTCGCCTCCGCAAATGAATTGTCAAAAGAAGACAAGGCCCTACTGGATGCGGCAAGAGAATTCACCGCCAGCGCTTACGCGCCTTATTCTAATTTTCATGTCGCCGCGGTTGCCCGGCTAACCAATGGTGAGTTGGTAAAAGGCACCAACCAGGAAAACGCCAGCTACCCGGTGGGCACCTGCGCGGAACGTGCCCTGCTGGGCTCATTAGGCGCCTTATTTCCCAATGAACCCATTGAAACCATGGCCATCACCTACCACAATCCCAATGGATCGAATAATGCACCCGCCTCGCCCTGCGGTATGTGCCGGCAGGCATTGAGAGAATATGAAACAAGAACGAATCATTCGATCCGCCTCGTACTTGCGGGAAGGGAGGGCAAAGTGTATGTCATTCCGAAAGCATCGATGTTGTTGCCCCTGGGTTTTACGGGAGATGATTTGAAGTAGTTGACATGGTCGGGTTTTTTCCTGAATTAGCAACGGTGCGCTCCCGAAAGTAAATCCTGTTGATTAAAATATCTGGCCCGGAGGCCCTTGCAAACTGCTCAGTGCCAACTGTCAATTTTCTTTTGCTCCGTCTTCATCCTATTTCGCTACCTTTTGCTGCATAACCCGAACCCCCTATGAAATATCTATCCCTCCTGTTCGTATTATTTTATACCCATTGCGCCATTGCACAGGCGGTATATTCCCAAGATAAATTTACCGAAGTGAGAGACTTGCAGGGATTTACCATTGTAAGTCACCAGGTAGCAGGGACAACCAAATACGGTCTCATAGATATGAGCAAACGTTTTGTGCTGGAACCACAATACGACCAGATCAAAGCCTGGTCTACTATTATCAAATTCATTGCTTTTAAATACAATGGGAAATGGGGCACCATGAGCGTTGATGGGAAAACGATCGGTCAGCCTAAATACAGCAGCATAGATTTTTTAACCATTCCAATGATCGTTGTATTGAATGATAAACGTGGATTCATCGATGAATCTGCCAACGAGATCATTACTCCCCAATATGATTCTGCGGGGTATTTTACCTATACCGACATGGATAAAAAAGATAAGGCAGGCATGCTGGCCCGGGTAAAACGGAACGGAAAGTGGGGATTCATCAATAAAATGAATCAGACCGTTATTCCTTTTCAGTATGATGGCGCCTCGCGCTTCATCCTAATGCTTGCTCCTGTTATGAAAGGTGGCCTTTGGGGATACATTGATCCAACCGGGCAGTTGGTGATCCCTTACAAATATACCAGGGTCGGTGACTTCAATAAAGATGGCGAAGCAAATGTTGAGCTTAATGGCAAATGGATCGTAATAGATAGGAAAGGAAACAAATTAAAGGATTCCGAGGAGGAGGATGAAGAGGACTTTTAGCAGTTGGCAGTTGGATTCCAAAGTTACTTTTTCTATCTAGCTTCTTTGCGTGAAATTGTATTCGCAGAAATTGTTTGTATTCTTCTTGCCCCCTTGCGTCTTTGCGTGAAACTAGCTTCTGGTTTTTTACTCGCTTCTTTATTTCTCTCTCAACCTCCGTATCTCTTAGCCCTAAAACAACGTCTGCACCCCATGCGCTATCTTAAACTCCAGGTCCAGTAACCATTTCTTCCGCCACAAACCACCTGCATAACCCACAAGTGATTGGTTGCTCCCGATCACCCTATGGCAGGGTACGATGATCGCTATTTTGTTCTTGCCATTGGTAGACGCGGCCGCCCTGATGGCCTTAGGGTCACCCAGGCGCTTTGACAGGTCAAGATAACTGATGGTCTTTCCGTAGGGAATGGTACTTAGCTCACTCCATACCCGGCTCTGGAATTCAGTGCCGTGCTGGAACACGGGTACGGAAAACTTTTTCCTTTCGCCGGCAAAGAACTCGATCAGTTGTTCCGTGCACTGGTGTATCACATCGCTGATGCCCGGCTCACCATAAACGATCTGCTCTTTTTTGTCAACAAAGCTCAGCTCCGCGATGTATTGTTCAGTAGCCCCGATCTTCAACAGGCCAACAGGACTCTCATAATACGTATAGTAAAGGTTACTCATCGGCAAATACTGTTGCAAGTTGCAGGTTTCTGGCTGCAGGTCCTATACTCCTAACTTCTCACTCCAAACGTCAAACTGGTAAAAGTTGTGCAGTCATCCTCTGGGGGAGCAGTCACCTGCCAATTCCTAATTCTTAATTCTTAATTCACTTAACTCGCTCCAAACATCAAACTCCCACTCCTCACCCCACCTTCCCTCCATTCTTCACCGGCTTGCCCGGTTGCAATAAAATTACATCGTTATTCTCATCATACACCCCCAGCACCAGGCATTCACTGAAAAAATTAGCGATCTGTTTTTTGGGAAAGTTCATCACCGCCAGCACCTGCCTGTCCTGCAACTCGCCGGGCGTATAATGCGCAGTGATCTGTGCGGAAGACTGTCGCATGCCTGATTCACCGAAATCAATAGTCAACTGGTATGCAGGCTTTCTTGCATTAGGAAAATCTCTAACTTCAACGATTGTTCCGCAACGGATGTCTATTTTTGCAAAATCATCCCAGGTGATCATATTCAATCTTTAAAATAAAAATAAACAAACAATTTATGCCAACACGTTCAGCATCCGCCGTTTGGAATGGCTCAGGTAAAGAAGGAAACGGAAAGCTCAGTACCGCAAGCACCGCGTTAAATGGTGCGCAGTATTCCTACAAGACCCGTTTCGAAGACGGTATCGGTACGAATCCTGAAGAATTGATCGCTGCCGCGCACGCGGGTTGCTTTAGCATGAAGCTCAGCTTTGTGTTGGGGGCTAAGAATTTCACGCCCGATTCCATTGAAACAAGCGCCGAGATAACGCTTGCCGATGGAAAGATAACCGGCTCTCAACTGAAACTGAAGGCTAAAGTGCCCGGCATTTCTGAACAGGAGTTTCGTGACGCGGCAGAAACAGCGAAGACCGAGTGTCCCATCAGCAAACTGCTGAATACTAACATCACGCTCGAGATCACAGAATTCAAGAACTGATAAACAGGTTTCCAATCCCCGGGGTTGGAAACCTTCTTTTCTTCATGTCATTACTCATACGCAAAGCATCGCCAAGTGATGCCAACGCAATTGCCGAACTCTTCGATGCCTACCGTGTTTGGTATCACCAGTCCGCCGATCTTTCTAAAGCCCGTCAATTTATTTCCGACCGTTTGGAGAACGAAGAGTCCGTCATTTTTGTGGCTGAACACGATGGGCGCCTGGTGGGTTTTACACAGCTCTACCCCATATTCTCTTCCGTGAGCATGAGCAAAGCCTGGCTGCTCAACGACCTGTTCGTAGCGGCAAACGAAAGAGGGAAGGGGATCGCATCAAACCTGTTGAATGCCGCCAGGCAACATGGCTGTGAGACTGGCAGCAAGTGGCTGATGCTTCAAACCTCCTGCGACAACCTTGCCGCACAGGCATTGTATGAAAAGACAGGGTGGCGCAGGGAGACCGACCAGTTTTATATGCTGGACCTTTAGTAGAAATATCCTGTCGCTTTTACCGAGACGACTCAACATCCCTTTCCCCGGAGGCCTCATACTCCCCGTTAAACAAATCGATAATGAACCGCGCACAGGTCAATGTCTCATTACATCGCTTGAACGACAGTTGCACGTAATAGGAAGGCTTCAATTCGAATAAATGCTTCTTTGGATCCGTCCTCGCATCGATCGCACACTTTAACACGCCGTGAAATTCCGAAGGCAGTTGTTCAATGCAATAATATCCTGCTCCCGTTTTCGATATGATCTTCCCTGTCCTCAACGTATAGAGCTGCCGCGCCATACCGAGTAGCACCCATTCTGTGAGTCTTGGGAACATCGCCAGCACCAGTTTTTTCCTGGTAAAGCTGGAATGTTGGTCAATCCAGTCCTTCCAGTAGCTATTGATGTTTCGGCGTAAGAAGTCATTCACGTCCCTTTGGGTTATATCAATCGACAGTTCTGGGGCAGGAGTGCCAG
>JAJTCI010000180.1 GCA_021323155.1 Chitinophagaceae bacterium
ATTTACGGTGGTGAAAAAGAAATTAACTTTTCTGCTCCTGTAAAAGCGTTCAAGACGCTCGTATACACTGGTGCTTTCCAGGTTGCCGAAGTATCGGTAGAAGGCAAATCTTACAGGTGCATCCTTAAAGACCTCCAGTTTGACAAAGTGGACGATTCTCTGATCCACATTGACCTCCTGGAACTGGTAGAAGACAAAAAAGTAGTCGCTACACTGCCCATCAAATTTACCGGTGCGGCCGCAGGTGTGAAAGCCGGTGGTAAACTGGTGACGAAGATCAAGGCATTGAAAGTAAAAGCACTTCCTAAAGATCTAAAGGAAAATATCGAAGTGGACATCACAGACCTCGAGTTGAATGGTAACATTCGCGTGGAAGACGTGAAGGCGGAAGGGATCGAGATCCTTAACTCCCCACGTATCCCGATCGCTTCTGTGGTGATGACGCGCCAGTTGAAGCAGGAAGAAGCAGCAGCTCCTGCAGGTGCAGCAGCCCCGGCCGCAGCGGCGAAAGCCCCGGCTGCAGCAGCGAAAAAATAATCACGCTTAATCTTATCAAAACCCCGGCTTGCCGGGGTTTTGTTTTTACAGTATACCCGTGCCACGGCGGTCAGAATGTTCTATCTATTCTGGCGCCGAACACTATTTTTGCGCCATTAACAAGCATGAATAAATACCTTATCGTTGGCCTGGGCAATATCGGTGCGGAGTACCAGCATACCCGTCATAATATCGGTTTCGACGTGGTAACGGCGTTCGTATTGAAACATGGTGGCTTTTTCAGGACCGATCGCCTGGCCGAGGTAGCCGAAGTAAAACTGAAAGGCCGTACGTTCATTTGCATCAAGCCTACCACCTATATGAACCTAAGTGGTAAGGCGTTCAGGTACTGGCTGGATAAGGAAAAAGTAGCGTTGGAAAACACACTCACTATCGTGGACGAGGTGGCGTTGCCGTTGAATAAACTGCGCCTGCGACCTTCCGGCAGTGATGGGGGTCATAATGGCCTGAAGGATATCCAGCTGATCCTAGGTACCGATAAATATCCCAAGCTCCGCTTCGGTACGGGCAATGATTTTCCAAAGGGGATGCAAGCCGATTTCGTGCTGTCTAAATGGAAGCCCGAGGAAAAAGCGCTTGTCTGGAAGAAAGTGGAGAAATGCGTGGAAGTGATCGAAGGATTTGCTTTTGCGGGCATAGAACGTACGATGAGCGAGGTGAACAACCTGGAATTCGACCTTTAGCATTTTCAGCAATCCTTTATTATATTAGCTGAAATAGCCGCGGTGACCGGTAACCAAGCCACACTGTTCCCAGTCATTCCCTCCGGGCCACCCGGGCTTATTTATAAAACAAACGCACATGAAGATCTTTTGTGTAGGCCGAAACTATGCTGACCACGCCCGCGAGTTGGGCAATGCCGTGCCGGAAGAGCCGGTGATCTTTATGAAGCCGAAGAGCGCGCTGCTCCAAAGCCACACGCCTTTCTATTACCCTGAGTTTTGTAATGAACTCCACTACGAAGCGGAGCTTGTGATCAGGATATCCAAGAATGGCAAATACATCCAGGAAAGACACGCGTCCCAATACTACAATGCGATCACCGTCGGCATCGACTTTACGGCGCGGGACCTTCAGAACGATCTTAAGAGTAAGGGTCTTCCATGGGAGAAAGCAAAAGCCTGGGATAATTCAGCTGTTGTGGGGCAATGGGTAGAGGTGACGCCGGGGATGCAGAAGAAGCCTTTCCTTTTTTCCATGACCAAGAACGACCAAACTGTGCAGCAGGGTGATTCGTCCAATATGATCTTTAGCTTCGAACAGGTCATTGCCAATATTTCTACTTACTTCTCCGTCAACATCGGCGACCTCATCTTCACAGGTACGCCCGCGGGTGTGGGCGAATGCGTAGTGGGTGATAAACTGGAAGGCTTCCTGGGAGAGCAGCGGATGTTCGAACTGGAAGTGAAGTAGCCGCAAAAATCTTTTCCAACTCACCTGTAAGGAACGGATATTTGCAGGCCATGTTGAATACAGACATCCTTTTGAAAGCTTACCGGCTGATGGCTACAGCCAAAACCATGGCGGAGACCTACGATGCCAACCGGTCGATCTGCAAATACGTTCACTCCACCTCACGCGGCCACGAAGCCATCCAGATAGCTACAGGGGTTCAATTAAAAGACATCGACTGGGTGAGCCCGTATTACCGTGATGACAGTATCATGCTCTCGACGGGGTTTACACCTTATGAACTGATGCTGCAGTTGCTGGCGAAAAAAGACGACCCTTTTTCGGGCGGCCGGTCTTATTACTGCCATCCTTCCAACAATGACGGCAAGCGCCCTGGCATCATTCACCAGAGCAGCGCAACCGGTATGCAGGCCATTCCTACGACGGGCCTTGCACAGGCGATCCAGTTCCTCGAAAAATATCACCAGTCATTACTGAAAAAAGACGACAACGGCGAACTGCCCGTAGTGGTTTGTTCTTTTGGCGATAACAGCATCACTGAAGGCGAAGTGAGCGAAGCTTTCCAATTCGCGGTGTTGAAACAGTTGCCGATCATTTACCTGGTGCAGGATAATCAATGGGGCATTAGCGTGAGCGTTGATGAAGCGAGGGCGATGAATGCTTATGAATACGCGGCGGGTTTCAAGGGACTTGCAAGGGTGCAATGTGACGGAAGCGATTTTGTACAGAGTTACCAGACAATGCAGGAGGCGATGCAATTCGTCAGACGGGGAAGAAAGCCGATACTCGTTCACGCCACGGTGCCTTTACTTGGTCACCACACCAGCGGGGTGCGGAAAGAATTTTACCGGTCAAAAGAAGATTTAGATAAACACGGCGCAGACGATCCTTATCCAAAATTGAAAGCGGAGTTGCTGAATGCAGGCATAAGTGGGGATGAACTACAGCAGATAGAAAAAGAGGCTGCGAAAGAAGTGGCCGAGGCTTTCGCGAAAGCACAGTCAGCACCTGACCCGGATCCAGCCACTGTGATGGATCATGTGTTCGCGCCTACACCCGTGAAAGAAGAGAAAGGCAACCGGTCACCGCGTGGTGGGGAGAAAACCATTATGGTGGACGCGGCGCTGCACGCGGTGGAGGAGATCATGCAGGACCATCCGGAGGCCATCCTCTATGGGCAGGACGTAGGAAGACGCCTTGGCGGTGTATTCCGCGAGGCGGCAACGCTGGCGGAGAAATTCGGTGACCACCGGGTGTTCAACACGGCCATACAGGAGGCATATATCATCGGTTCAACGATCGGTCTTTCCGCGCTTGGTTTGAAGCCGATAGTGGAGGTGCAGTTCGCTGATTATATCTATCCGGGGTTGAACCAATTGGTAACAGAGATCAGTAAGGCGTCTTACCTGAGTATGGGAAAATTCCCCGTACAGATGGTGCTGCGCGTGCCGATCGGCGCGTATGGCGGTGGCGGACCGTATCACAGCGGAAGTATCGAAAGTACGTTGCTGACGATAAAAGGCATCAAGGTGGTGTATCCCTCCAACGCAGCGGACATGAAGGGACTGATGAAGGCGGCGTTCTACGACCCGAACCCGGTAGTGATGCTGGAGCACAAAGGACTTTACTGGAGCAAGGTACCCGGTACGGAAGATGCTAAGACGATAGAGCCGGCAAAGGATTATTTACTTCCGTTAGGAAAAGGAAATATCGTGTTGAGTGCGGACCCGGCGAAAATCAAATCGGGCGAGTCGGCATGTATCGTTACGTATGGCATGGGAGTATACTGGGCGAAGGCCGCGGCGCAACGCTTCCCCGGGCAGATCGAGATCATCGACCTGAGAACCCTTTACCCGCTTGACGAGGAATTGGTGTTCGCGAGCGGTAAAAAGCATGGGCGGGTGATGGTGCTTACCGAAGAACAACAGAATAACTCTTTCTCGGAATCCTTTGCATTAAGAATAACAAATGCCTGTTATCATTTCCTGGACGCGCGGGTGGAGGTGCTGGGCGCTTTGAACCTACCCGCGGTACCGATCAATCTTTCACTGGAGGCCGCGATGTTACCGACGACAGAGAAAGTGGTGGCAAGGATCGAAAAGTTATTGCAGTACTAACCGTTTGAAACCATACATAGCCACTTCCTCATATAGCCCGCGTGTACGCTCCTTAACGTGGGCGCGGTTTCCTTCGTTGTGGCCATTGACCGGGAAGAGGCTCGTGTACCTCCATTTCCCCGTTCCTTTTTACCAGATACCAGTGCTGAATAATTAAGAATTTGTGGTATGACTTCCACAAAATAAATATTGCTCATCAACCTGGAATCATTTGCCTACAGGTAAGGAGCACTCTATCGCCTGATGGAATTGTCCTTAGTTTCCATTGTGGGAATCAGCAGTAGTTGCAGAATACACTAGGCGGCATCCGGGGAAAAATCATTGTCGGGGGGCCGCCGTTTGGCATAATTTTTCAAATGTTAAAATCATATCTGGGATGGCTTCGGCAGAAATCCATTTCCAGGTCCTGAAGGCAGTTCTTAACTGCCTTCTCTTTTTTTATGGGGCCAGGAGCGCGGATACCGGGGGTAGTGCCGCGAATAAATGGCGGTCAAAACGCGCAAAAAAACGCATCCCTCGTGGGGTGTGGATAAGTCGAGTAACATCGAAGGAAGTATGAGGGAAGTATGAAGGAAGTATGAGGCAAGTATGAGGGAAGGTTGCAGGTTTAAGGATGCAGGTGCTGGTGAATCCGCCGGACTAAGTGGTCGCGGGCTGGGGTTGCAGTGGCAAGTTGCAGGGCGCATGGTGTGGGGATTCCCCAAGGGCCGGGTTACGCCTGAGCATGCAGTGGCCGTCGAATGGTCAATGGCCAAAAGCGATTAAGTCAAACTCAACACGGCGAGTAGCCTTCCAATCCCTGCGCCTGTGTAAAATCTTGCTCAGAAATTTTCCAGCATCGGCCGCCGCTGCTTCTGGTCGCTGACTAGCAGCTTTTTAAAAAGCGGCAGAAATAAGCACTGTTTTGGATGTGCTAATTCAAAATAAAAGCTATGATGAACGAAAATTCATACGGAAACACAAGCAACCATAATGAAGAATTTGATATTCCGCAGCGCAGCTCGAACGTGATCAACGTGAGCTGGCCGGAAAGGATGGTGTCTGCTACGGTAGGAACCCTGCTGCTGACGAACGGCGTGGGCAACCTCTTTCGTAACCCGCTGTCCGCGTTGGTTAAAACAGCGATCATGGTGGTGAACAAACCACGCAACGAAGTGTACCAATATTGGAGAAAGCTAGAGAACCTCCCTTTATTCATGAAGCACTTAAAAACTGTGCAGGAGCAGGACAATACACGCTCCCATTGGGAAGCGTTACTGCCAGGCAATCTCGGGCTGGTGAAATGGGAAGCGGAAATTGTGGAGGAAGAGGAGAACAGGAAGATCGCCTGGCGCTCCGTAGAAAACTCGATGATCGAGAACGCTGGTAAGGTAGTATTTGAAGAAGCATTGGGCGGACAGGGTACGAAACTCGATATTATCGTGAGTTACCGTCCACCAGCTGGCGACCTTGGAAGAGGTGTCGCAAAACTGCTGAACCCGATGGTAGAAAAATACATCCGTGAAGACGTGAGCAACTTCAAGGATCATATTGAAACAAAGCAGGGAGGCTCGTTGAATGTGGGTACTTCCGTAGGTCACGAACCTGTATCCAGTATTGATGATCAGCCAACCGAAAGGCTGTACAGATAATGATTTTTTATCTCTTGAAAAAGCCTCCTGTAACGGGAGGCTTTTTCGTTTAAAATTGGCGCGATCCTATCGTGAAAGCTATTATATTTGCAACCCATTTGGCGGGATAGCTCAGGTGGTTAGAGCGTTGGATTCATATCCGCCAGCTGGCGGACTTAGGTTCAACTAAAAAATATTTAATGGCGGGATAGCTCAGGTGGTTAGAGCGTTGGATTCATAACCCAAAGGTCTCGGGTTCAACTCCCGATCCCGCTACAAAGTAAGCTCCTTTTTTATAGGAGCTTTTTTATTGCTTAGGGTGAATTCATATCCGCCAGCCGGCGGACCCGGGGTTCAACTTTCAATCCCGCTACGAAAAGATCCCTTTTTCAAGGCGCTTGTTTATTGCTTCGCATCGGGCCCGCGCGTTAATTTCTTCCCGGGTACTGTTTCAAGGCGGCTTCGAGGCAATCCATTGCCGCGTCGATGGCGGTGAGGTTGAGAACATAGGCCAGCCGTACCTCCTGTTTACCGAGTCCTGGTGTGCCATAGAATCCTGTTGCCGGGGCCAGCATCACCGTTTGCTTGTTGTGTTCGAACGATTCCAGGAGCCACTGGCAGAAAGTGTCGGCGTCATCAATCGGTAATTTGGCCATCGCGTAGAATGCACCGCCGGGGTTTGGACAGAATACGCCATCCATCGCATTGAGGCGTTTTACGATGAGGTCTCTCCTGGATTTGTATTCTGCTTTGGTGGTGTTGAAATAATCGGGTGGCAGGTCGATCGCGGCTTCTCCAGCTATCTGGGCGAAACTGGGCGGGCTGAGCCTGGCCTGGGCAAATTTCATCGCCGCGTCCAGCACGGTCTTGTTCTTTGTAACAAACGCGCCGATCCTGCCACCGCAGGCACTGTATCGTTTGCTGATCGTGTCCATGATCACCACGTGTTCGTCGAGCCCATCCAGTTGCATCGCACTCAGGTGGGTACCATCGTAACAGAATTCGCGATAGGCTTCGTCTGAGAAAAGATAAAGGTCATGTTTTAGGACCACCTGTTTCAGTTGTTCCATCTCGGCGGCGCTGTATAAATAGCCTGTGGGATTGTTCGGGTTGCAGATAACGATCGCTTTGGTGCGAGGCGTGATCTTTTTCTCGATCTCCGCGACTGGTGGCAGCGCGAAGCCATTGTCGATGTGGGAGGTTACCGGCACCACTTTTACGTCGGCGGCTACGGCAAAACCGTTGTAATTCGCATAGAACGGTTCGGGAATGATCACTTCATCGCCCGCGTCCATGCAAGTCATGAATCCAAACAGGATCGCCTCGCTGCCCCCGGTGGTTATGATGATGTTGTTATGATCTACGTTGATGCCCACGCTGGCGTAATACTTTACGAGTTTCCTGCGGTAGGTCTCGTTCCCGGCGCTGTGGCTGTATTCAAGTACTTTAAAATCGGAGTTTCTCACCGCATCCAGGATCATTTTGGGTGTTTCGATATCCGGCTGGCCGATATTCAGGTGGTAGACCTTTACTCCCTTCTTTTTTGCGGCCTCTGCGTAGGGTACGAGTTTCCTGATGGGGGAAGGCGGCATCAACTGCCCGCGCTTACTGATCTGTAACATGGCGCAAATATAGGCAGAACAAAAAAGCCTTCCATTGCGGGAAGGCTTATAATGTGTCAGGAGAATTTTCTCTATTTTTTGGTAGCGGCCTTTACATCGCCATCGATCACCAATATGACCGGTTCGGCGATATTCGCAAACTTAACGGTGACCTTCTTGGTGAAGGTGCCCGCCGACTTGGCGTCGTATGTTACTTTGATCGTGCCTTTTTTCCCTTTACCGATGGGTGCTTCGGGGTATACCGGTTTGGTACAGCCACATTCCGCTTCCGCGCTTTCAACGATCAGCGCCTTAGAAGTGGAAGCGTTGGTAAAGGTAAAAGTATAAGTGACCGGCACGTTCTGTTTGATCTTGCCGAATGAATGCTTCTTTACGGTGAATTTCACGTCCGCGCTGGTTTGCGAGAAACCGGCGAAACCGCAGATCACGAATAACAGTACAAACAGTTTTTTCATAAATGGATTAATTCGCTGGTTTGATCTTGCCGAGGCCATTGTTCTGTGGCGCTGAATTGTCTGGTGCCGCGAAAATCTCCGCCTTAAACAGCACTACTTTCTGCATGCCGTTTGAGAACCTGACGGTAGCATTCTTTGTTACGGAGCCCATACCTGAACCATTGAAACCAAGTTTCACTTTGAAACTCTGGCCTGGCGCATACATTACATTCTTTTCATAGGCGGGGGTGGTACAGCCGCAGCCAACCGATACGTCCACGATGCTGATCGAGTCGGAACTGATGTTCTTGATCTCGAGTTCAAATTCAACCGGCTTGTTCTGGGCGATCTTGCCAAAGTCGTAGTTGTCGTTCTTGAATACCAACAGTTTGCTGATATCCTTCACTTCGGCTTGTTGTAGTTTAACCTCGGGTTGAACTGGTTTTACTTCCTGTGCATTTACTGCAGCGAACAGGAACAGGGATGCAGCCAAAAAAGTAAACTTCTTCATCATTTTTTGTTTTATGTCGGGTAAAGTTATCAATAAAATCCAACCGTCAAATTCCCCGGGCCGCCCGGGAGGCTTTTTAAGAAGATATTAAACGTTTTGCGCTCCGTTAGCGTATGCGGGCGGCGGTAAAGGCCTGGCGACGGGGAGCCCGGGCATTTGGCAGTGAGGTGTTAATGGCTATTTTTGCTCAATGGAACAAACCGGGTCGACTTCCGCCACCAGGGAGGATATGCTATCGTATGACGCCTTCCGAACCGCCGTAATAGAAGATTATAAGACCGCCGTGGTCAGCCGGGAAACCAGCCTGATGGGCCGTAAGGAAGTACTTACGGGCAAGGCCAAATTCGGGATTTTCGGCGATGGTAAAGAAGTGGCGCAGGTGGCCATGGCCAAGTTCTTCCGCCCGGGCGATTTCCGGTCCGGGTATTACCGCGACCAGACCTTTATGTTTGCGAGTGGGCTGGCAAGCGTGGAGCAGTTCTTTTCACAGTTATACGCCGACCCGGATCTCAACAACGACATTTTCAGTGGCGGCAGGCAGATGAACGCCCATTTCGCGTCGCGCCTGGTGGACGACAACGGCAACTGGCTGGACCTGGCGAACAGGAAAAACGTGTCAGCCGATATCGCCCCCACTGCGGGCCAGATGGCCCGTGGCCTTGGACTGGCTTTCGCATCGAAATGTTTCCGCAACATCGAACAGCTAAAGAATTTTACCGAACTCTCCCGAAACGGGGAAGAGATTTGCTTTTGTACCATCGGCGACGCGAGTACCAGTGAAGGCCATTTCTGGGAGACGATCAACGCGGCCGGTGTGCTGCAGGTACCCCTCGCCGTTTTTGTATGGGACGACGGCTACGGGATATCCGTTCCGAAGGCTTACCAGACCACGAAAGGGTCCATCTCGGCGGCGCTGAAAGGCATGCAGAAGCAGGATGATACCAACGGCCTTGACATCTACCGCGTAAAAGCCTGGGATTATGCGGGGATGTGCGAAGTATTCGAAGAGGCGCTGCAAAAGATCAGGGACACCCATGTGCCAGCGATCTTTCATGTGGAAGAGGTTACGCAGCCTCAGGGGCACTCCACCTCCGGCAGCCACGAACGATATAAATCACCGGAGCGCCTGGAATGGGAAAAAGAATGGGACTGCATCCGGAAGATGCGCGAGTGGATCGTGGCCAATGGCATCGGTTCCGAAGAAGAGCTGGATGTGATTGAGACTGACGCGAGGGAACACGTCCGTTCAAGTAAAGGGAACGCATGGCAGAAATACCTGGGACCGATCAAAGAGCAGGTGGGCAGGGCAGTAGAATTACTGGAATCGGTTAACGCCAATAACGAGACCCTTCAGCAACTAACCAGCGAACTGCAGACAGCAAGGGAGCCTTTGCGAAGAGACGTGATGCGCTCGTTGGCAATTGCGTTAGACCTGGCGGGTGATGCGCCGCGGGCCGGTGAACTGCGCGAATACTACCAGGATCTTAAACTAAGCAACACTGAACTCTATAATAGTTGCCTCTATAGCGAGGGACCGAAAGGCGCTTTGAAGGTGGAGCACACCCGGCCGATGGTTTCTTTTGACGCGCCTGTGGTGAATGGATATGAAGTGCTGAACAAATATTTCGACCAGTTGTTCACCGCCAACCCTAAGGTGGTGGCTTTTGGTGAAGACGTGGGTTATATCGGCGACGTGAACCAGGGCTTTGCCGGTTTGCAGGAGAAGCACGGAGCCAACCGCATCTTAGATACGGGTATCCGGGAACTGACTATCGTGGGACAGGGCATCGGCCTGGCCATGCGCGGACTGAGACCCATCGCTGAGATTCAATACCTGGATTACCTGTTGTACGGTCTGCAACCGTTGAGTGATGACGTATCCACCTTGCATTATCGGACAAAAGGACAGCAGAGTTGCCCGCTCATCATTCGTACAAGGGGGCACCGCCTGGAAGGAATATGGCACAGTGGTTCACCGATGGGCGTTGTGATCAATGCACTCCGGGGTATGCATGTTTGTGTGCCACGCAACATGGTACAGGCGGTAGGCATGTATAATACCTTACTACGCAGCAACGACCCGGGTATCGTGATCGAATGTCTCAACGGTTACAGATTGAAAGAAAAGCTGCCTTCCAACCTGCTGGACTATACTGTTCCATTTGGCGTACC
>JAJTCI010000181.1 GCA_021323155.1 Chitinophagaceae bacterium
TTTTACAAAGGAATTTGGCAATTGGATTCAAAACGGGAAGGATAATGGATTTTACACTTTCGCAATAACGCAAGCCAAAGATAACTCCAAAGGAACCTGAATATGAGATCATTAAAGTTCTAAGACTAACCCTATCGGACAAAAAAAACCTTTTCTAGGCATTGTCGGGGTCAAGCAGGCCGGGTCGTTTCTCGCGAGTATTACGGACGGCCTCTTCGTAGCGCCAATCATCAATTCTCTTGGGGTCGCCGCACAGCAGCACATCCGGCACTTGTTTTCCGCGCCAGACCTCTGGCCGGGTATAGACGGGTGGGGCCAGTAAATTATCCTGGAACGAGTCGAATAGCGCCGATGTCTCGTCGTTCAGTACACCTGGCAGCAACCTGCCCACAGCGTCGACAATAACGGCAGCAGCGAGTTCGCCGCCACTCAATACATAATCACCGATGGATATCTCCATGGTGACATACTGATCGCGGATGCGTTGGTCGATGCCTTTGTAATGCCCGCAAATGATCAGTATTTTTTCTTTCAGAGAAAGTTGATTGGCGGTCTTTTGATTGAACTGCTTCGCATCAGGCGTTACGTAAATGATCTCATCAAACGTTCCATCTTCCTGCAGTTCATCTATGGCACTGGCGATGGGCTCGCACATCATCACCATCCCGGCACCGCCGCCATACTGGTAGTCATCCACCTGGCCATGTTTGTTGATCGCCCATTTCCGCAGGTTGTGCACGTATACCTGTAACAAGTCACGTTCTTTTGCCCGCTTCAAAATGCTATGGCTGAAAGGGCTGTCCAGGAGTTCCGGCACTACGGTAAGAATATCGATGCGCATGGGGCAAAGATAAAAGAGAATCAGGCAGACGCCCCACCAAACCGTACAGTGAAACGTGGTGTCAGTCGGCTGTGACGACCCACGTGATGTCTTGCCGTTTGCGTGACATCACCGGGCGACCATTTTGCATTGCGGGAATCCATTTGGGACCATTTTTTATCACACGAATTGCTTCTTCTGCAAGTTTCCGATGAATAGACCCGGGATTGACGACAGATACATCGGAAATGTTACCTTCTTTGTCTACAATGAAGGCAACCACTGCTGTCTGTTTTGCCATCTTTTCGCCCTTACGCAAAGGGATATATTTCGCTCCAAGGTCTGCGTTCAGGTTTTCCTGCACGTATTTGGTCCAACCGGAGACGCCCCCCGGGAACTGTGCCTCTACCTGCACGACCGTGAAAATCCTGTCGAGGGAATCATCGCCCAAATAAACGCCAACTGTGTCGTTTTGTGCCTGGGCGATATCGGCAGAGGTTCCAAATATTAAGAGGAAAAGAAACCGTTTCATTCTTTTGGTTTTTCAGCAATATACGAAGGGAAGCGAAACCCTGCAATGGCAACTATTCATCACCTGTAAATCCTTCCAGGTCACGCCGCTGCTTCTTTGTAGGGCGGCCGATCTTACTGAGCCGTTTGCCGGTATGGAAACTTTCCGACTGGAATTTCAATCGTTCGAGTTCTTCGGCTGGCGTCAGGTCGATATAGTGTAGAATCGCTTCTGAATATTGCACCCGGTGATCAATAAGCCCAGTTACCTTGATCACCCATTTGCGGTGCTCGGTCTTCACTTCATATTCGTCGCCTACGTTCACCGTCCGTGATGCTTTTGCCGAGGTGCCATTAAGCTTTACACGTCCCTTGTCACAGGCTTCGGAGGCCTGTGTCCGGGTCTTGAACAACCGGATCGACCAGAGGTATTTATCCAGCCTTAGTTTTTCTTTAGCCGCTGCCATGTGGTAAAGATAAGTTGAGGGGGGTTCTAGTAAAAAAGGCCTTATGCAAGCGCCGCGGTATTGGCGGCCTCGGAACCACGTAAGGGATCTTTATATACCCAGCGTACGCCTACGATAGAGTTGATGACAATCACAAAATAATAGAGAATACTGATCGCTACCGCCTGGTGTTCATCCAGCTCAAACACTTTGCTGGCTGAAACGAACGCAAATTCACGGATACCGAGTCCGCCACCGATACTCAATGGTAAGATGGCCACAAGTGATGAAAAAAGGAAGATGAGGATATAGGCGGCGTGCGATTCGGTGATGCGCAGTCCTGCCATGATACAGTAAGCGCACAAGACAATAATTCCCTGAACCATTAACCCCAGCCAAAGCGTTTTCCAGATGCCCGGTAAAAATGTCGGGAAGACCTTTTTTACAAAGACATAGAATATGATGATGCCCGGTATAAGTGCCGCCAGCGCCCAGCCGGAATACAATGCGCCGCGGTGTATGGAAAAGTAGTAGATCACGGCAAGTATGCCAAGACCGATCACCCCACTTACGCGATCCAGCAGAACGGCCGCGCTAAGCAGTTTGACCGAATACTTGAATTTCCTGTTCAGGAGGATCACTTTGTATGCATCCCCGCTTATACTCCCGGGAAGGAAGAGATTGTAGAACATCCCCAGCCAATACAATTTCAGGTTTGTCTTCTCCGTTAGATTCACCTGCATATTCTTAAAATATATATTCAGGCGGAAACCAGAAATGATCTTTGAGATCGTGAAGAGCAGTATTGCAAGCAGCAGCCACCACAGGTTACTTTCTTTAACAAGCTTCCAGGTTTCGCTCCAGTCGATCTTTCGACTGATATACCAAAGACACACGACAGTGACGGTGATCTTTAGAAATAATTTGAGCAGTTTTTTTACTTTCTGGCTGGGCATGCAAGGCAAAGAAAGCGCAAAAAAATGAGTTTAGAAATCCTTCGCGTTGGCAGAGACGCCTGTATTCTTCTGCATCCATTCCTCCATGCTGTTTGCCGACTGATCGATGGTGAGCTTGGCAGCGATCCTTTCCTGCGCGTTGCGAATGGCCTTACTGATCATAGAATGGGTGAGGCCCTCGTTCTCATCCATTCCCAGTTTATCAAGCATAGCCGAAATATGATCTCCGCCGACCAGGCGGAAAAGCCCCTCGTCAAGCGACGAGTAGACCGTTACAGTCCCGGTTTCGATTGTTGCGAAGACCTGTTGTTCTTTCGCCGGCATCGGATAGTGTTCGATAAAGACCACCGAACGGCCAGCGATCATCCCGGTGTGCAGATGTTTATAGGATAATACTTCAGCCTCCTGTCCGTGTTCAGTAAACAACCGCTGGAGTTTGTCGGTGCTGTCGTCAAACCAGGCAACAAAGACCGCAGACGGATCTTTCCGGCTTTCTGCCAACAGGGCTTGATATTTTGCCTGTTGAGTTTTGAATACAATGTCACGCACTACAATCCCTTTATTTTTTTTCCTGAACAATCCGAACATAACACTGTTTGAATGAAGATAACCGGATTTTTCGGTTATTTGCCGCCAAACAACTTTAATGAAAACTGCTTTGTGTATTATTCTGATGGGAGCGATGATTGCTTCGGGTTGCGATGATGGGAGCAAGGATGGTAATGCAAATACACCAGCCGAAGACAAAAGTAAGGCGTCATCCGGGAGACATTTTGAAGGTGCTGTTTCAAACGGGATGAAGGGAGACAAGATCAGCTTTGACATATCTGCCGATGGAAAGAAACTGGAGAACCTGACCTTTACTGGCTATTGGCGATGTAGTGGTAGATTGGAATCCACGGTTGCTGGTCCTGAAGGAACTTTTGATATTATTGACAATAAAGTCAGTGGTCACATCACTGAACCGCCCAACGGCGGATCGACCGCGTGGCGTTTTGATCTCACTGCTACTATTTCCGGCGATAAGGCAGATGGCAGTTTCCGGATGAACATCAACAACCTGGGGTGCGACACCTATAAACTTCAGTGGACAGCAGTAGAGAAGTAGGCGCTTCGCGACCATAAAATGAAAAACTGCCCTGCATCGCAGGACAGTTTTTCCCTGGCTTGAAAAAATCACAATTTGTATCCAACGCTTAAGCTGACGCCCGAGTTTTTAAGTGAGGCGTTACCCTGCACCCCGTTAAAAGCGGGATAAATATTTACCAATCCGAGCTGTGCATTCAACTGGAGGGACATCTTTCCAAATTCGTAGCCGCCCAGGACATTCACACCGGCATCTGTCTGCTTATAATAAGCGGTATTGGCTTCCATGACAGTCACATTATTTTCGAATTTCACATTGTCTTCGCCACCACTGGCAAAAGCAACTTTACCACCAACACCAAATGCGGCATAAGGGCCACCACCTAGTATTAGTTTACCGCTTCCCATAGGTGTTTTATAAATGACATTTACTGGCACTTCCACGTAATTCAGGTGGTACTGGTTGCCTGCCGGGGACTTGGTTCCTTTCCCAGCATACAAGAGTTCGGGCCTGACATAAAAATTCGGGGCGACAGGTATCGATACATTCACTCCCGCATGAAGACGTGGCGCCAGTTTATTGCTAAAGGCGTTCCCATTGTTATCCTGCCCGGTAAGCGTTTGGAAACTTACGCCACCCCTGACACCAAATTCGGTTGCCTGCGCTCCGGCTTCAAGACCGGAAGCCAGCGCCAACACGACTAACATACTCAACATCGTCCTTTTCATAAATATGGTTTTGATAACTTGATCACCGGTTTTTACTACCGGTTTTGCGGTGGAAAGCCAATTACCATGCCACCACCCGCCCAATAGACTTTAAAGCACTCATTATCATCCGCCAAATGAATTGTTAGAATAATTTAGCGTTTTATTCTGATTGGATCACGGGATGTGTCAACGCTCGGGATTGATTAAACCAGCTACGTCCGGCATGTGAATCATCATTAACTTCGGCGTCCTTTATGAAAGAAACGGAAATAATCGAAGTGATTGGAGCCAGGGAGCATAACCTGCGCAATATTGATATTTCTATTCCGAAGAATAAACTTGTTGTCTTTACAGGGGTAAGTGGCAGTGGTAAGTCTTCGCTTGCTTTCGATACCATTTATAACGAGGGGCAGCGCCGATATATGGAGAGTTTCAGTGCTTATGCCCGTCAATTTATTGGCGATATGGAGCGGCCCGACGTGGATAAGATCAGTGGCTTGTCGCCGGTAATATCCATCGAACAGAAGACCACTAACAAGAATCCCCGTTCCACGGTGGGAACCGTTACGGAGATATATGACTTTCTCCGTTTGCTTTACGCCAGGATCGGTGAAGCATACAGTTACCATACCGGTAAGCAAATGGTGAAGTTCAGCGAGGAAGAGATCGTAGAGAATATTTTTAAAAAGTTCAAAGGGAAAAAGATCACGCTGCTGGCTCCGTTGATCCGGGGAAGAAAAGGGCACTACC
>JAJTCI010000182.1 GCA_021323155.1 Chitinophagaceae bacterium
CAGGATATCATTAGCAATAATGCGGAGAAGAAGAGGTATTTCATTGAACACAAACTTACGATTTATGAGTGTTTCGGGAGCGGGGTGCAGTATTAGTGACATGCACAACTTGCCGGGTTGAAAGCTGTTGTCCCTCCTATTCGGACTTTCCTTCAATATAGTACCAGGGTATGTTAAATAGTCCTTTTTTAAAATCAATCTTAATATTGTCACCAACATTGAGTTCGGCATACTGAACGCCGGCGACACTTATTTCTTCTTTGTCTAAGTGGTGTCCCCATGGGGCAACTTCCACATAATATGTTCTTCTTCCTTTACTGCCTCTATGAATTCTTTTGTCCAGTACTTTCGTCTCATAGACTGTGGGCTCTGAATAATCATAAGTGCAGTTTGCCGCATAGGTACCCGCATAACTGTACAAAGACACATTGAAAATTAAAGAAGTATATATCCACCATTTGTTTCTTGTCGAATTTGCAATGAGTTTATGTGTTAGGAAAAGAATGATCAAAATAACTACGCAAGCTATTGTCCCTGGAATTATCATACTATAAATGCTTTCAAATTCATAGTCTAATAGAACCCGTATCAGAATAACCCATGCGGCAACATCGATAAAATCCGCAACATCATATTTGTCGTCGCCGTCTTTGTCAGCACTTATTTCGACAAGTGTTGCCATGCTTGGCCGATGTAGTCCATTTAAAAAGAGCCCTATTATTGGAATTGCCAGAAGAGCCCCGAGTAAAATTTCATAAGGTCTTGGGAAAAATAAAAACCACCCTGCCAGCCCCATTGTCGCCCATTCCAGCCAATCGAGTTTATGTAAGGTCAATTTATCAAATGTTACACTATTTGATTTTGCCTTTCTGCTTGCTCTGATGATCTTTCGTCTTTCGCTCCTGTTCATTTCGGGTCTGTCTTAAAATGGCTTATAAAATTGTACTTTATTCTATTGCCTGCTGTACCACTCCTCCCGGCCTCAGCGTTCAGGGAAGACTCAAATTAAGAAAATCCCTTATTTGCCCCATATGGAGGAGAAAACCTTTTGCGAATCCTTCGCTCCATTACATTTGCACCTCAAACAGGTTATCAATGAAGATCATGAAGTTTGGCGGCACCAGTGTAGGCAAGCCGGAGCGTATGCACCAGGTGGCGGAGCTGATACAGAAGGACGATGAAGCGAAGATCGTGGTGCTGTCGGCGCTGAGCGGTACCACCAACGCGCTCGTGGAGATCAGCAACAACCTTGCGGGGTTTGACAAACAGGCAGCCAAGCATAATATTGATAAACTGGAAACGCACTACCACGATTTCATCCCCGGGCTGGTGCAGACCGCAGACGCGCGCAACGCCGCCAACCGCATCATCGATGAGCATTTTGAATTCCTGAATATTATCCTGAAGATATCTTTCAGCGAGGCATTGAACAAGGACATCCTGGCGCAGGGCGAACTGATGAGCACCAAACTGTTTTCCGTTTACCTGCAGGAACAGGGGATCAACCACCGTTTGTTGCCGGCACTGGACTTTATGAGCATCGATACTTACGAAGAGCCGCAGGTGAAAGAGATCAGCAACAAGTTGGCGCCTTTACTGGCGACGCATAAGGACGTGAAGGTATTTATCACCCAGGGTTATATCTGCCGCAATGCAAGGGGAGAGGTGGACAACCTGAAGCGCGGCGGGAGCGATTACACCGCTTCACTCATTGCTGCGGCGATCAACGCGAGTGTTTGCGAGATATGGACCGATATCAGCGGGATGCACAATAACGACCCGCGCATCGTTGAGAAGACCGTGGCCATCGAACAAATGAGCTTCGACGAGGCAGCCGAGCTGGCGTATTTCGGGGCTAAGATCCTGCACCCGGCGTCCATCTGGCCGGCGCAAATGTATAAGGTGCCGGTGAAGCTGCTCAATACAATGCAGCCGGAGGACAAGGGCACGACCATACAGGAGATGGCAGGCAGCACCGGTGTGAAGGCTATCGCCGCGAAAGACGGCATCATCGCCATCAATATCCGCAGCAGCCGCATGTTGCTGGCTTATGGTTTCCTGAGGAAAGTGTTTGAAGTGTTTGAAAAATACCGCACATCCATCGACATGATCACCACGTCTGAAGTCGCGGTATCCGTTACGATCGATAACGATGCGCACCTGGACGTGATCGTGAAAGAGCTGGGCGCGCTGGGGACCGTGGAAGTGGACAGGGATGAAACGATCGTGTCGATCGTCGGTAACGAGATCGCCGAGACGAAAGTGATACTGGCTAGCTTATTCGAGTCGATAAAAGATATTCCTGTGCGGATGGTGAGTTATGGGGGTAGCCGGCACAACATTTCATTACTCGTCCCGGGTAAGTACAAACAGCAAACGCTGCAACTCTTAAACAAAGGACTGTTTAACCTGTAAATCATGGCTAAGATCATCATTAACCGGAGAAGCGAATGGATGAACCGCTTGCGCAATATCAACGTCTTCGTCGACGGGAAGAAAGCAGGCGCGGTAAAGAATGGCAGTTCGGAAGAATTTACCGTTGAACCGGGTAGTCATCAAGTGGAGTGCAAGATCGATTGGTGTGCCTGTGAGCCATTGAACGTCGAATTGAAAGAAAACGAGGTGAAGATCCTGAAGCTCCAGAGCGGGCTGAAATACCTCAATTATTTTTATATCGTGATCATCCTCGTCGTCATCGGGCGGCTGTTTTTTCGCTTTTCAGGTCAACCCATGCCGGGTTGGTACGATACAGCAGTAGTCGTTATCCTGGTACCTTCACTGGTCTACCTGTTCTACTTTCTTACAGTAGGGAAGAAAAAATACCTTTCGCTAACGGAAGACAAGGACAGCATCTTCAACAACTAGTCAAGCGGTACCGGTAGTTCGTGTTGCCTGCTGCCATCCTTGGGGCTCGATTCGAACAGTACCAGGTGGAGCTTTGAGTTCGGGCGCCTCTTTTTTACATTGAACGTGAAACTGAAGTTGCCGAACTCGGGTGCGCCGGCATCGGTGGTCCCATATCCTTTTAACAACTCTTCATGGCCATCTTCCACGATCCACATATAGGTCGCTTCGAACATTTGGGCCTTGCCACTGACGCTATAGGTTGAATCACCTATTTTTTTAACCCTTACATTCTGGAACCGGGCATTGCGGTAGAGGTCGATCGTATCGCGACCGTGTTCGTGGTCGTCGATGCCACTGGTCGGGGGCGGGTTTGTGGTAGCGGTTTTAGGCGCAGAAGTGTCTTTGTTATCGGAGGGTTCGGTGGTGGTGTTACAGGAGGCTGCGAACAGCCCAAGGAAGATTAGTAAGTGTTTCATGATTTAGTTCAATTGTTTGAGCGTTTGAATGTTGATGCTCATGATAAAATGCGGGTTCTACAACATGATCCCTTGTAAAAATAGATACGCGAAACTAAAGTATATGATCAGCCCTGTGACGTCAACAAGGGTGGCTACAAAAGGAGCGGAGGAGACCGCGGGGTCCGCACCGCATCTTTTCAGGATGAGGGGCAACATGGAACCGGTTAGTGTTCCCCATAATACGATTCCCATTAATGAGAACCCGATGGTAAGACCGAGCTCCACCCAGACGCCTTCATGCACTTCTGGCAGGAAGCTGTGCCATACCGCGATGCGCAGGAAGCCGATGATGCCGAGTACCGCGCCCAGTAACAAACCACTGACTATTTCCCGCCGCATCACCCGCCACCAATCGGCGAGGGTGACCTCACCCACGGCCATGGCCTGTATGATGAGCGTTGACGCCTGCGAACCACTGTTACCGCCACTCGCGATGATCAGGGGAACGAATAGAGCCAGCACCACTGCTTTCGCGATCTCGTCTTCGAAATAACGCATCACGGAAGCTGTGAGCAACTCGCCAAGGAAGAGTATGATGAGCCAGCCGACGCGTTTCTTGAAAAGTTTGAGTATGGGGATGTCGAGGTAAGGCTCTTCGAATGCCTGCGTACCACCGATCATCTGTATGTCTTCACTGAACTCTTCGTCGGCCACCCAAAGCATGTCGTCGATCGTGACGATGCCGAGAAGAATATTGTTGTCATCCACCACGGGCAGGGCCACACGGTTATTCATCTTAAACACCTGGGCGGCCTGTTGCTGGTCGTCATTCACGTTCAAGACCACTTTTCTTCCATCGATGAGTTCATCCACGCGTTTATCTGGCGAGGCCAGGATGATGTCACGTATCCGGATATCGTCTACCAGTTCGCCGTTCTCATTGATGACGTACAGGACGTCGATGGTCTCGCTGTTCCTTGCATACCTTCTTACAGTCGCGAGCACGTCCGCTACCGAGTTATGGGCATATACGTACACATAGTCCGGTGTCATGAGCCTCCCCACTGAATCTTCGGGATAGCCCAGCATGGCCAGGGTGACCTTTCTTTCTTCGGGGTCCAGGAGTTTAATCAGATCGCGGATCGCTTTCTTGGGCAGTTCCTCGAGGAAGTCGGTACGGTCATCCGCCGGGAGTTCATTGAGGAGTTCCGCCGTTTTGCTGGAAGGAAGTTGCTTGATGACGTTCTTCTGGGTGGTGACATCAAGTATCTTGAACACCATGGCAGCGCGGTGTATGGCCATGTTGGCAATGATCTGGCTGTCATAATCGGGATGTTCGTAGATCAGTTCGGCGACGTCGCTGATGTTCTGATCATTGAGGAAATCCCTGATGAGAAGCTTATCCTCCGTGAGTATCACCTGCTCAAACCGTTCAAAAAATGTTGTTTGTTCCTCCTCCAGGCTCATGCTGCAAATTAATTATTTAATGGGTGCATGGTATAACTATTGTGTTATTTTCGCAAACCCAACTACGGCGAATGATCCTACCTTACCTTATTGTTGCTCCTTCCGGTAAAAAAGGCCGTGGCGTGTATACTACCAAAAACATACCGGCGGGAACCGTTATAGAGATATCGCCCGTGATCGTTCTTTCTTCTACGGAAAGGCTGGCGATCGAAGAGACCAAGCTGTACAATTACATCTTTGAATGGGGCAACTCGAATAAACAGGGAGCGCTCGGCCTGGGTTATGTATCGTTGTATAACCATAGCTATGAAGCCAACTGCGACTATGATATGGATTTCGACAACCTCCTGATGACGATTACTACGGTGAAGCCTGTGAAAAAAGGCAGCGAACTCTGCGTGAATTATAACGCGACGCCGGATGACAAGACGCCGGTGTGGTTTGAGACGATGAGGTAGCGAATTTGGATTTGAGGTTTGAGGTTTG
>JAJTCI010000183.1 GCA_021323155.1 Chitinophagaceae bacterium
GCTAAATCAGTACTATTGTAAACAACTGTAAAGCCCAACCAGTAATACCCGGAGACCTGTAAAGTTTTTTCAGTACAAGACAAGTACAAGACAAAATGGCTTCCCAATTTGAGAGCGACTCCCTACCGACTCCCTACCGACTCCCTACCGACTTCCTTGAGACTCCCTGCAGACCTCCTCGACAGCTTTTTTCGTGTCAATCTGTCACTAATTGCAGTTGGATAAAATAGGTCCGGAAACACAGCTCTCCCGCACCCAACATGAACGGGGCAAGGGTGGAAGAAAGGCCCGGGAAGCATAGCTAGAAGCTAATGAACTTCAGCTCACTTTCATTACCGGTGCGGTCTACACTGCTCACCGCGACCTGCAACAAAGACGACGTTGTTTTTCCCGCGGGAATTTGCTTTAATAATTCATGACTGGTTTCATTCCGGTTAAGTACTGTGTAATTCCAGTTATTGCCGTACTTATAATAAACCACCCATCGGAAAACATCTTTGTCGTTATCCGTACGCGTGATCACCAGCTTATCATTCTTTGTTTCCGTACTCACCTTTGGCGCGAAAGGCACGCCGTTATCCAGCCAGGCACTTGCAGGCACCAGCGCCGGCTTGCGGTAAACACCTTGCTTCATCGCTTCTGCAAGCTTGGTATTCTTCACGTCGGAAGAAATACTCCAGTGAATAACGCCTTTACTCTGCGGCAACATACCCCGGCTGATCATGATCTGGTTGATGGTTTCATTTACGGTTCGCGCACCGGTATCACGACCCACGCTGATGCCCGGCCATAAATGCCTTTGTTGTGTGTTCTCCGACGCCCACCAGCCCAGTAATACCGGGTAACTCTGCGACAGTCGATTGATCGGCCAGTACAATTGCGGCGCGAAATAATCGATCCATCCTTCGTTGAGCCATTTCTTCGCGTCGGCATACAACTGTTCGTACTGGTCAAACCCTTCTACAGACGCGGGGTAACCGGGCCGCCAGATACCAAATGGGCTCAACCCGAACTTTACATGCTGCTTCTCCCTTTTGATGCCTTCATATACTCTCTTGATAAAAGTGTTCACGCTCTCCCGCCGCCAGTCGCCGCGCGACAAAGTACCACCGCCTGCCTGGTAAGAAGCATAGCTCGCGGAATCGGGAAAGTCTTTGTTCAGGTTATAAGAAGGATAAGGATAGAAATAATCATCGAAATGCACGCCATCGATATCGTAGCGCTTCACCAGGTCCATCACCACATCGTACGAATGGTCCTGCGTTCCCTGCTTCGACGGGTCCAGCCACCAATAACCTTCAGCCAGGTAAACAGCCAGTTCGGGCTTTCTCTTCACGATAGAGTGTTCGGTGATCTCTTTTCCATCTTTATGATGGGCACGGTAGGGGTTCAGCCATACATGCATCTCGATCCCGCGGTCATGCGCCGCCTCTGTCCAGAACTGCAAAGGATCATAATAAGGCGCCGGCGCCTGCCCCTGCTTACCCGTCAGGTAATACGACCACGGCTCAATTGAACTATTGTATAACGCGTCGCACTGCGGCCGCACCTGGAAGATCACCGCGTTAAAGTTGTGCTCCTTCAGGAAGTCAAGCAGGGCGAGGGCTTCTTTCTGTTGCTCTTCCGTACTCAATCCCGGTTTACTCGGCCAGTTGATATTTGCCACGGTGGCCACCCATGCCGCACGGAATTCACGCTCTGCCGCCGGCAACTTAGCGGGACTGTCGGGCATCACCTGTGCAACTGGCTTTGTATTGCTGCATGCCGATACCGCGGCGCCCAACAATAAGAATAAGATGTATCGCATAGAAAAACTATTAAACATGAATATTACCCATAATGACTGACGGGATGATTGTGGCCTCTTGCTACTCACCTCGGAACCGTTCTCAAAATAAGCTCTTTTGATCTCAAACCGCTGTTTTGTAATCAGCCCATTCTTTATCAACCAAAATACTGCTTCTATGCCGGAAGTTTGATATTCACCAGTTGAAAACAGGGTGGTCCATTACGTCACCACCAGTTACCTGGTCAGGGTGAACCAGGGGCGCTACTTTATCAGGAAAATATTGAAGCGGAAAAAGAATCCCACACAATTGAACTATAAGAAAAGGTGGATGCAGCGGTCAACGATCCGCTTATGCAATTTCAACCGGCTTAACTTTTTCCGGAACCGCGCACGGTCCCGGTAATACAGCAACGCCAGCTTCACCTGTTGCAGCCGGCAATGGTAGAGATAGTATTCGCCGGCCTTCTTACAAAGACCTGCCGTAATGATATGCAGGCCGCGAAACATCAAATTTTCTACGGTGGCACATCGGTAAAAGGAGGTGTACACCTTACGAATGGCCTGTTGAAAATCCAGCAACCGGCGTTCGTAGTCCTCCAGCTCCTTTTCATTAAAACAATCCACCAGCGCCTGCCACATATCTCCATTGATATGCGCATTGATGCCCAGCAACGCGTATTGAACAGGCTGAAGTGCAGTGGTAGAATAATAGCTTCCCCACTCCGCTGATCCGGGATGTGCATGGTCCCGGCACTCCAGGAAATACGCGGCAAATCGTTGCTGGAATCGCAGCGTTAGTTCTACGGTTTGCTGGTCGGCGTAACGCAATTGTTGGCCGATGCTGCGCGTGGTTTCATAATACAGCTGCGCGAAATAGCGGGATATGCTGTTGTCGCGGCTCAGCGCTTCCAGGTCGTACAATAACGCGGCGGCACAGGGGATGTCCCTGGCACGGCTTGGGGGCAAATACAATTCGCTCATAGGGCAATTACAGGTCTAATAAAAAAATTCATTGGTCAATGAAAGGATGCCGGGAAGCTTTGAATTCCCGGTTCCGTTTTGTATTTTAACAACAACTAAACAGGCAGCGATGTACCCCTTTTCAACACCAGCCTTTAGGCTAGTGATCAAGCCCCTTCATAGCACGGGGCTTTAGCCCCTATAACTCTTTAACACTAGCCTTTAGGCTAGTGATTAAGCATCTTCATAGCAAGGGGCTTTAGCCCCCAGATCTGAAGGTCACCCACGTTTTGCTCACTTCCTGAAACATTAGAAAGCTGTTAAGAAAGAAACCGGTTGGCGCCGCTTTTGACTGAATTCTTATCTTCAGGCTTACGAACCAAGAACACCAGGCTATGCTGCATCGACTGCTTTTACTAACTACCTGTCTCCATTTATTTTTAGCCACCATCGCACAAAAGCCTTTTAAGACCAACCACAAGGGCGAGGTGATCGGTAATCAAATGAAATTACTCATCAAACAACGCGGTTACCAGGCGGTGTCTGCATTTGACACGGTCTGGAAATCCCCCAACCTGGTGTACGCCATCTATGTCAAAAACAACAAACTCGGGATACTCGACATCACAGGCAAAGAAATTACGCCCGCGAAATACGACGACATCCCCGGGATGAACAGGTCCCATGGGTCCACCATTGGCGGCTTCCATAACAACTTCGTGGTACGGATCAATAAAAATGAAGGCCTCATCAGCAACAAAGGAAAAGAACTGGTCCCCGCGTTATATGAAACCCTTGACTATAATATTCGATCCGAACGCGCCAACCGCGCAGGTTTATACCCCGACTCGCTATACGAAGCAAGATTGGGAGATGAGTTGCTCTACCTGGACGTTAAGGGACAGGTGCTTTGGAGGCGGGAAATTGGAGAAGAGATGAAGATCGGTGACGTCATGGATATGCCCAAAGAGGACTACTCACCGCCTGTAATAGACGAAGGGAGGGACTGGGAAAGCTACCAGGCACCAACGGGCATACCGGGTCACAAACTAGTGGTACGTACCGAGGCCTACAAAACGGTTTATGGAGTGATAGATGAAAATACCAGGCGCGAGATCTTCCCAACCGAGTATCAGCGAATTCAGGTGGACCAGTTCGGGAACTACCAGCTGACGAAGAATAACCGGTATGGCCTGGCCGACAAGAACGGCGTGATAAAGGTCCCCGTGGAACTTACTGGTCTCTATAACTATCCCTCGGTATACCAGGCAACCAGGGAAAACAAGTATGCACTCTACTCGCGGCGGCTGGAACCGGTTACCGGTTTTGTGTTTGATCACTATATCAACTATGCCGACAATAATTTCCTGGTACTGCGGAAAGATGGGAAATGGGGCGCTGTTGATTCCGCCGGCAGGGAGAAAATACCTTTTATTTACGACGACCTGCATCTTACCACGGATTGTCATTATGCAAGGCCATTTATTACGGCCACACTCAATAAAAAGAAAGGTTTCATCGACATCAACGGCAAACAGCTTCTTCCTTTTGAATACGACGAACTCATTCCCGAATGCAGGGTAGAGTCAGAGGGACGGCTCACACATGGGCATTTTTATTCCAACGCGGCAAACAAATATTATTTTTTTAAAAAGGATGGCAGGTACGGTATCCTGGGTAAGGATTTTAAAGTGCTCGTACCGCCTGTCTACCATAACATGGAGAAATCAATGCACGACGAGCTGGCATACGTTCGGGTAGACAGTGGAACACAGCGACGATGGGGTTTGCTGCATATTAGAACAAATAAGTTAATCGTACCGGTGGCCTACGATCGTATCCTGTACCATCGTGGTGGCTATTTTCATTATGACAAATATTTCAGCGGAGGTTATTATTCACTTCGCTCCGTCTCAAAAGTGGCCATATACGACCAGGATGGTAAACAATGGATGTCATCGCGTGACATACCGGATATTTTGGTAAGGGATATTTACAACGGTCTCCTCCACGTAACTACGCCGGACGGCCCACCGTTATACATTGATTATAACGGGAACGGGAGCAAATAAAGGCTCGGCTTGATTTCTAATCGAAATCGAAGAAGTCTCCCAGGAAGCCCTTTTTCTTTTTGTGCTTGTAATACGGGTCCTGCTGGTACCCGCGATCGTATTCGTGTTTGGGACCAGCTACGGGAGGTGGCACTTGCTTCGTTTCGTATTCGGCAGACCGCTCAATGATCTTATCGAGTTCCCCGCGGTCCAACCACACACCACGGCATTTCGGGCAATAATCGATCTCAACACCCTGCCTGTCCGTCATCACAAGCGTTTCATTACAATTAGGGCAATTCATTGTTCCGTTTTTTCAATTCGTCCGCAATTTATATACCCATTAGTTAAATGCAACCCGAAAATTATCCAAACCTGACACTGTTAGGCTCATAGGTTCCGAATCGCGCACCTGGAACCTGTCGGGC